>NZ_JARUXD010000002.1:0-95307 GCF_030433875.1 Curtobacterium sp. PsM8
CCCCCCCGCGCGGGGGCGGGGGGGGGCGGGGGGCCCCCGCCCCCCCCTCCGGCCGGGGCGCCGGGCCCCCGGCGGCCCGGGCCCCCCCCGCCGGTCAGGTGGTCGCGTCGCGACCGCGGTCAGTTGTAGCTGGCCACCCGGTTCGGCGCGGTGTTGCCCGCCGGGGTCGGGACGGCACCGCCGACACCGTTGATGACGCTCGAGATGGTGCCGGTGTCACCGAGGGACACCGTGACCAGCCCGTGTGCCTTCACGCCGGCCGTCTGCGGGACCTCGAACGCGCGGTCGGCGTGCACCGACTTGTTCGTGTTGAAGAAGCAGTAGACACCGCCGCCCCAGATCTCGTGCGTCGTGACCGACGACGCGACCTTGTAGGCGGCGTACCCGGCGCCGGTCGGACTCTGCCACGAGGCGTTGTCCGGCACGTCGTACGGCATCTCGTTCTGGAAGAAGATCGTCTTGCCGTTGTTGCCGTTCCACTGCACTTCGTACTTCTGGTAGTGCTCGACGAAGAGTCCGGTGGCCAGGACGTCGTTGCCGTTCACCTCGACCCCGGTCGCTCCGGTGTTGACCGTCCAGCCCGTGGCCGCACCGCCGTGGTCGGCGCGCCAGGCCCAGATGTGGTCGACGAGGGTGTCGTCGGCGTTCACCTGCAGCGTCGTCGTCGCCCGGCCCTGGATGCTCGAACCGACGCGGAAGAACACGTCCTGGATGCTCTGCGGGTCAGCAGCGTGGTCGACGTGCGACCCACTGGTGCCGAGACGGAGCAGCTGTGCGCTGTTCTGCGAGCCCGCGTCGACCACGAGGTTCGACACGTTCACGCCGGCGACGTCGGACGAGGTCAGCACGGCGTTGCCGGCCGTCGGCACGAGCGTCGGGAAGCCGATGCCCGTGACGACGGTGTCCGGCCGGGTGACGTTCAGTGCGGCGTTGAGCTGGTACGTGCCGGGCGTGAAGAACAGGTTGAGGCCCTGCGCCAGCGCGCTGTTGATCGTCGCCGCGGAGTCACCCGGGTGCGCCACGTAGAAGTTCCGCATCGGCAGGTCAGTGCCGCCGGTGTTCGGCCAGGTGACACCGCTCGAGTTCTGCTTGAGCGACGGGACGAAGACGTGGTACTTGTTCGACGAGTCGATGTACAGGTACGGCTTCTCGCGGGTCGTCGGTGTGGTGGCGAGCGTCGTGTAGCTCTTCGAGAAGTCGTTCGCCGGAGCACCCTGCACGCCCGAGAACGTCATGTTCCAGTTGCCGCCCTGCCACGACCCGAGCGTGGAGTTGCGGGTGTACCACTGCTGCTGCGAGCCCGACGTGACCGTGCCGTCGACCTTGCTGTCCGCGATGTAGCCGCCCGACGAGTAGCCCTGACCGCCGTCCTGGTTCGACGGCCCCATCGTCAGGTTGCCCTTGATGTGCACGCGGCGCATCGGCGCTGCCTGCGACACCGCCCAGCGGTCGGTCCCGCCCTCGGGCACGATCGCCAGGTTCTCGACCGAGCGCCAGAAGTTCTGCGTGGCGTTCGACTCGTCACCGGCGTTCCACCCGGAGTCGACGTTGACCGCACCGTTGATCGTGACGTCGTCCGGGTTCTTGCCGAGGCCGGCGACCGAGGTGTAGAACCCCAGGTTCGCCCACACCCGGCCGTAGTTGCCCGGCTTGAACAGGAACGTCGACCGCTGTGTGCCGAACTGCGCAGTCGGGCTGCGGAGCTGGGCGTTGAACGCGGCGTCGACGTCGGCCTGGATGGTCGACGTCGGTGTCGAGGGGCTGTAGACCTTCACGTTGCTGCCGAAGTCCGGGGTGTCGCTCGTCGTGACCGCCTGGGCCGACATCGCCGGGACCAGCGCCCCCACGACGCCGGCGCTCACGGCGAGGGCGACGAGACTTCTCATCCGTCGTTGCATGATGCTCGATTCATGACCGGTGCGGCGTCGTTGCCGCACGGTCGCGACGCTAGACCTGGTCGGGCACGCTCCGCAGTCCCACGAACGGCGGACAAGTGCCGGTCCGGGGGAATGCGTTCGGCCGCCTGATCACCACCCGAAGGCGACCAGACGGCCGGCTCACCACCCTGGGTGAGAGAGCAGGGCGCAGATACCCGGTCCACGCCCTGGGGACCATCATGGCGGAACCGGGAGCGCTCCACCGCCCCCACTCCACGGCTAGACCGGTTGGTCGGGGCGGAGCAACGGGGGCGCGGCGCGGTCCGCTCAGCGCGGTCCGTTCAGCGCGCTCCGTTCAGCGGGACGGGGCGACCGGGATGTCCCAGTACGTCGGCTGCTCGTACTGCTCGGACCAGCCGCGGCGCATCCGGGCAGCCGCGCGGTCGAACGCGTCGACCGGGTCCGTGTCCGGCGTGAGCAGCGCCTGCAGCCGGAGCCCGTCGTAGAGCGCCAACAGCTGCTGCGCGCCCCGCTCCGGGTCCATCGTGGCCGGCTCGCGACCGTCGCGGACGTCCACGGCGAGCGCCGTCCGGATCGTCTGCCGGAACTGGAGGTACGCCGACCGGTAGTAGTCGGCACCGTCGACGGTCGGGTCGGTGGCGGCGCCGAGGATCGAGGCGAGCAGGCGCATCAGGCCCGGCTCCTCGACGTGGGCGGCGAGCAGCGCGTGCAGGAACGCGACCGTGCCGCGCTCGGTGATCATCGGCAGGAGCGGTGCCGACACGGCGAGGCTCCAGCGTTCGACGGTCGCGGCCAGCAGGGCGTGCCGGTTCGGGAAGAGCCCCTCGACCTCGGCGACGCGCATGCCGCACCGCTCGGCGACCGCCTGGGTCGAGAACGCGACCGTGCCGGCGTCGTGCAGCACCGCGATCGCACCGTTCAGGACCCGGGTGCGCGGTGCTTCGGCGTCTGCCGAGTCCTGGCTCGTCAGCGGTGCGAGCGGGTGCTTGCGGAACCACTCCAGCAGCGCGCGGGCCCGGGAGGCGCCGGCCTCCGCGTCGGTCGGACGCTGCGTGTCGAACAGGTCGCTGAAGCCGGGGACCTCGCGCATCAGCGGGTCGAGGGGCTGGAACGCCATCGACCAGTCCGGGAACGAGCGCTGCTGCACCGGGTCGTCGCAGAGCACCCGGACGTTGGTGTGCCGCGGGTCGAGGCGGATCTGCTCGAGGCGCTCGTGGACGACGTCGTCCTCGCCCTCGATGATCCCGATGCAGTTGGCGTCCCGGTGGGCGAGCATGCCGGTGACGCCCATGCGCGTGTTCTTCTCGCGGCCGACGGCCAGGATCTGCGCGAGCTCCGAGTCCGAGATCGGCCGGGTCTGCGTGCTGGTGTAGACGAGCGAGCGCATCGCCGGCCTCCCTGTGTCGAGGAAGGGGGCGGTGTGCCCCCGGAACGAGTCAAGCGCTCCGCGGGCTGCGGCACCAGCCCCGTGTTCGGGTCGCGTGGGCGCGGTGGCGGCGGGACCGCCGGACGGGAGGCGCGGTGCGGGGTCGGGCCGCGCCTCCCGTCCGGCATCGGGTCACCGTGTCACCGGGTCAGCGCTGTCCGTGTCTCCGGCTGGGTCAGGGTGTCGGGGACGACGTGCTCTGCCGTCTCCGTTCCTCGACCGCGCTGCCCTCGGCGCACTCGGAGACGCCGACGACGCTGAAACGTCGCGCGTCGGCGAGGAAGTCCATCGACGTCGCGGGGCCGCCACGTCCGCGGATGCCGAGGATCGGGTCCGCGGCTCCCGTCCGGTACCGCTCGGTCGTGATGCCCCTGTCCTTCCACAGCTGCTCGACCGCTGCGACGGCCTTCGCCGGATCGGTCGGCGGTGCGTCCTGCATGAGGATGTACGTGTAGGTCAGGCCGTCGTCGGCTGCTTCGGTGCAGGACTCAGCGGTCGGTTCGCTGTAGACCTTCCAGTGGCCGCCGATCGTCGCTGTCGTGTCGTCCACGACGCTGACGATCGACTCCTCGGCTGCTTCGGGCTGCACGTGCCCGCTGCCGGTACAGGCGGTGAGGGCCAGCGTCAGCGCGACGATCGATGCCGCACCGACGCTGCGGGGGCGGACGCGGCCGGCCTCGGGCGTCCGGCGCCCCTTCGTGGCGGTCGCCGCCTGCTGCATCCCCGTGCCTCCCCCGGTGCGCCCGGAAGCACGTCCAACACAGTAGCCACCGGCCCCGAGCAGGCGGTCGGCAGTGCGCCCCGATCGAGAGGATCGGTACAGTCGAACGTGCGTCTCCGGGGCGGGCGCACAGATGGGGGAAGACATCGTGGGGGACACCTTGGGACGACTGTTGATGAGGTGGGGTTGACCGTGCGGCCGATTCCCAGCCCTCAGCGAAGCACTTCGTTCTTCATGATCGGAATCATCGCGATCATGGCCTTGACCAGTTGCAGCAGCCCACCCGCAGGGAAGGACATGACGCCGTCACAGGCGAAGAAGTCCATCGTCGACATCGTCGAGCGGTCAGCCGACGCGATCGGCGGCGACTGGCAGGTCTACAGCGGTCCTGCAGTGGAGATCTGCGGCGAGGACGCATCCGACGAGGTGCGTTATTCCTACATCATGGAACGTCTGGCGAATGGTGCGGCAGCTCCGGGTAGCGACATCCGGAAGCTCAAAGAGCTTTGGCGAGACGAAGGACTCCGAACCGTCGACTACCGGAGTGGCGGTTCCGACCCGTTCCTCGGTGTCCGCGGCAAGGGCGGTCGAGTCACGACGATCGGCTTCGATGCGCTCCCGGGGGGCTCCACGATCACCGGCACTTCGACTTGTGCGCCAGGCGATCTGCGCGAGCTCCGCGAGCAGGAGTGACGGAGAGGTAGCCGTCCGTTCAGCCGCAACGGACCCGATCAGGCCAAATGGCCAGCCGCTCGGTCGCGCCGGGAACTCGACCATGGGCAACGAGCGGCACGGTGGGTACAGTCGGACGAGCACGCCTGTGAGGGTGCGCAGGGGGGAAGACATCGTGGGGGACATCCAGTACGACGAAGCGTCCGCCGACGCGCTCGTGCGCGCGGCAGACGCCGCTGCCGAACAGCTGCGCGGGCAGGGCACCGGACGCCGGGCCGCGGTCGAGAAGGGCACCGACGACTTCTCGGGCGCCTACGCCACACGCTTCGAGGAGTCGGCGCAGATCGAAGCGGCGGACCGGCCGAAGCTCGCGACCGTGCTCGACGACCTGAGCGACCAGGTGACCGCGGCGACCGCGGCCGCGAAGCGCGAACGTGAGCGGCAGGAGGACCTGGCCGCGTGGCAGGTCCGACAGGACGAACGGGACCGCAAGGCTGCCGAGTCCCCGACCACGTTCTTCGAGCCCCCGCCCGCACTGGGCTTCGACTTCAAGCCGTCCGAGACACCGATCGCGCCGCCGAGCATCTCGGCAGCGTTCTCGGCGCGGTCTCGGACACGGACCGGCAGCGGGACGTCCGGCGGGAAGAGCTCAGCCGACCCGGACCACCTGCGGTCCTTCGCGACGGACTACCGGGCTCTCGACCTGGCGACGACGGAGAAGCAGACGACGCTGCGCAACGCGTGGAACGGCTTCACGGGCTCGTGCGGGTGGGTGCGTGTCTCGTCCGCGACCTTCTTCATCGGCTTCGACCGGTTGCTCGAGGAGAACGGCGAGGACGCTGCCTGGGCCGATCGGATCGCCGACGCGTTCGAACGGGCGGGCAGTCAGGGGTCGATCTCGAACGCGACGCTCGACGTCTCGGCCGCTGCGGAGTTGCCGGCGGCGATCACGGAGCTGCTCGACCCGGACCTCACCCCCGCGCAGGTCGCCGAGCGCTGGGCGGCGCTCGGGTACTCGAAGGCGGACCAGCGTGACCTCACAGCCCTCCCGATCCCGGTACTCAGCCGCATCGGGAACCTCGAAGGGGTCGACTACTGGGCGCGGGACACCGCCAACCGCGCGGTGCTCGACGCCCGCATCACCGCCGCCGAGCAGGAGGTCGAGTCCCTGCGCAACACGATCGCCTACGACAACGGGGCCTCGTGGGGGAAGGCGTCGACGAACCTCGAAGCGCTCCAGGCGATCAAGACCGCCAGCAAGTTCCAGGGGGACAGCAAGGCCGGAGAGCGGTTCATCGTCTCCCTCACCGACGACGCCCCACCGCTCGCAGCGGTCTCCATCGGCGATCTCGACACCGCCGACAACGTCACCTGGGCCGTGCCCGGCATGGGTTCGGACACGACGGGCATGGTCGGCTGGACGGACTCGGCGCAGAACATCTACGACCAGCAGAAGGACATCGGTCCCGACGATCGAGCCGTCATCAGCTGGATGGGCTACGACACCCCGCCGCAGCCGGTCATCTCGGGGGAACTGGACTTCGGCGTCCTCGGCAGCGAGTACGCCCAGAAGGGCGGCGACAACCTCGCGGACTCCATCCGAGGCCTGGACGCCGTGCGCTCGGGCGATGTACCGACGACGAACATCGTCGCGCACTCCTACGGGACGACCGCCTCGGCCTACGCGCTGACCCAGAGCGACGTCCACGTGAACACGCTCACGACCGTCGGGTCCGCCGGCCTGCCGAACGAGATCGACCAGGCGACCGATCTGCACGTCGACGACGTCTACGCCGGACAGGCGCAGGACGTGTGGCTGATCGAGCCGGAGAAGGGCGACCAGTGGGCGTGGACGGGGCGCCTCAGTCCAGAACACAGCCAGAACCCGATCGACCCCGACTTCGGAGCCACACCGTTCGGTACCGACGGGATCGTGACGGACGGGGGCGACGTGAACCCGGTGGAGGACCACGGCACGCACACGGGCAACGGCCGGGGGTACCTCGATCTGGGCACCGAGTCCCTGCGGAACGTCGGCTTCGCCACGACCGGGCACCCCGACGACATCACGTCCGACCCGCCGAAGGGCCCGACCCAGTACCAGAGGTCCATCCTGGAGACGCCGCAGTGGACACTGTGATGGTGCATCGAGGAAGCCACGGCCCCGTCAGGACGAGCATCGGCGTCGCTCTCGTCCTGACGGCGGGCCTGACCATGACCAGTTGTAGCGACAGCCCCGGAGGCAGCACAGTGAAACCGTCGGATGCGAAGAAGTCCGTCGTCGACCTCGTGAAGGAGTCGACCGACGTCGTCGGTGGCGAATGGACGCTCTACCGAGGTCCCTCTGCTGAGGCCTGCGAGCAGCCCGGTGGCGGTGAGGGTGCACGTTTCGTGTACATCCTCGAGCGCGCCGGCGCGGACGGTGCCGCTCCGGCTGCCGACATCCGCAAGGTGGAGGATCTCTGGAAGAGCAAGGGGATCACGACCGAGCGCTTCGAGAGCGGGAGCGCTGACCCCCTCACCGGCATCAACGGGGTGGACGGTCCCGTCACCTCCGTGGGGTTCAACGCGTACCCGCAGGGCTACACGATCAGCGGAGTCTCGAAGTGCTCCGACGGTGACGTCGCGGAACTGCGCCAGGCGGAGTGAGGACACGCGTCATCTGCGCGGTCGCCACGGGTGCTGCCGTCACGCTCCTCCTCACCAGCTGTGGGAGCAGCGACTCCGGCGGGACCAGGCGACAGCCGTCGACCGTCGAGAAGTCCATCGTCGATCTCGTCGAGCGCTCCACCGCTGCGATCGGCGGCAAGTGGGAGGTGTACAGCGGTCCGTCGGTGGAAGCCTGCGGCGACGGCGCTTCTGACAGCGCGCGCTACGTGTACATCATGGACCGTGTCGACCGACCTGGCGGCGACCCGACCGCGGACCTCGACGAGATCAAGGCGCTGTGGAAGGGCGACGGTATCGAGGTCTCCGACTACGAGAGCGGCGGTGCGGACCCACTGCTCGGCGTCCGCGGATCCGGCGGCCCGACGACGTCCATCGGCTTCGACGCCTTCCCGAAGGGCTACAGCATCACCGGGGTGTCCCAGTGCGCTGACGGGAACGTGAGCGAACTACGCAAGTCGGAGTGACCGGCATGACGAACAGGAGACCACTCGTGGATGCTCGACGGGCAGCCGTGGCAGCGATCGGGGCGTTGCTCTGCCTGGGCACGCTGGCGGGCTGCAGCGCCAGCAGCACCTCAGGCGACAGCGGCCGCGAACCAGCAACCGTGCGGAAGTCCGTGGTCGATGTCGTCGAGCGCTCGGCCGCCGCTGTCGGCGGGAACTGGAAGGTCTACAGCGGCCCCTCCATCGAAGGGTGCGGGGACGGTGTGGAAGACAAAGCTCGTTACGTCTACATCATGGAACGGTCCGGCTCGACCGGTGACGAGCCGGACGACGACGTGAAAGCCATGGCAGAGTTCTGGGACGGCGAGGGGATCGCCACCACGGCGTACAAGAGCGGCGGGGCGGACCCCCTCCTGGGGATGCGGGGAAAGGGGGGTCCGATCTTGACGATCGCCTTCAACGCGTACCCGGAGCGGTACAGCATCACCGCGGTCTCAAGATGCGCTGACGGTGACGTGCGCGACCTGCTCGAGGACGAGTGACCGCGCGGTGACCGTGGGGAATCGCGCACGAGGACTTCGTGGCGCACTCGTCGTGGTGCTGGCCGTGGTCGCCCTGTCCGGCTGCAGTGCCGGACAGACCGACGCGCGGCCATCGGTCGTGAAGAAGGAGATCGTCCACTCCGTGACGCTCGCAACGTCGGACATCGGCGGCGACTGGCGGGTCTACCGCGGGCCTGACGTGGAATCGTGCAGCGACCATGACGAGGAGCACGTCCGGTACGTCTACATCGTGGAGCGTCCGAAGAGCGCGGACGACGACGTCGCCGCCGACATGCGGAAGCTCGAGGGATCGTGGCAACGCGCGGGCATCGCCGTCGAGCGGTTCTCGACGAAGGGGGAGAACCCGACCGTCGGGCTCCGGGGATTCGGCGGCCCCGTCACGTCGATCGGGTACGTGTCGTACTACGGCGGCTACCGGATCACCGGTGCCTCGAAGTGCGCTCCCGGCGACGCCCTCGACCTCTCCGACTGAGGCGGGGCGCGTCCGTCCCACGATGCGGGTGGTCAGCGCATGAACAGGATCTGCACTGCGGCGATGACGATGACGGCACCGATCGGCACGCCGGCGATCACCAGCGCGGCCGGGATCTGCGTCCGTCGGATCGTCCGGGGGCCGCCGGCGCCGCGGGCGAACTCCGTGGCCGCGACCAGTTCCGGCGCAGCGGCGGGCGGGATCGGTGGTGGAGCGGGTCGGTCGTCCTCGAACGCCGGGACCTCGACCACGAAGGCGGCCGGGTCCACGGTCGGGGGCAGCTGGGTGTACCGGTTGCGTACGGTTCGTTCGTCCATGGTGACCCTCCCTCCGTGCACACTATGCCGCCTGCCAGGGGTCCGGTAGTGCAACCAGTTGCTCGCACTTCCGCTCACGGTTCACGCCCCGGCGAGCAGCGCGTCCGTCTCGTCCGCCGTCGGAGCGGTCGCCGGTCCGGGCCGGGTCACCGCGAGTGCTGCCGCCGCGTTGGCCCGGCGGACGGCGTCCTGGAGGCTCGTCCCACGACCCAGCGCCGCCGCCAGTACGCCGTCGTGTGCGTCACCCGCCCCGTTGGTGTCGACCGCGGCGACGGGAAACCCGGGGACCAGGACCGGTTCGCTGCCGGACTCGACCACCCAGCAGCCGTCGGCACCGTCCCGCACCAGGGCGGTGCCCCGCGCTGCCGCGGCGATGGCGGCGGCAGCCTCGGCGAGGGTGGCCGACGTCGGGGACAGCAGGCGGGCCTCCCGGCTGTTGGCGCTGACCACGTCGGAGCGGGCGGACACTATGTCCAGGACGGCTGCCGGCAGGGTGTCGACGAGGGGTGACGGGTCGAACACCACGCGGACGGACGACGGCACCGTGCCGAGCCAGCCGGCGATGGCCGCACCGTTGACCGGGTGCGCCAGGCCGTAGCCGGAGACGAACACGATGTCGTCGTCGAGCAGTTCGACACGGTCCAGGTCGGCCCGGGTGAGCTGCCCTTCCGCGCCGACGCTCGTGATGAAGGTGCGTTCGGTGGTGGCGTCGACGAGGGCCACGCAGTAGCCGCTGTCGACGTCCGCGAGCCCGGGCTGCACGACGGTGACCCCGGACTCCTCGAGCGCCTGGCGGACGACGTCGCCGAACGGGCCGGTGCCGTACTGCCCGGCGAAGACGACGTCCATGCCGTCGCGACGGGCGGCGACCATCGTGTTGAGGCCACCGCCGGCCGTGATCTCCGAGCCGTCGGCGATGACGTCGCCGCCGGGCTCCGGCAGGGCACCGATGCGCATCACGATGTCGACGATGACGTTGCCGACGGAGACGAGGCGGCTCATCGGATCGTGTGCTCGGTGCGCGGGAGCGGCGCGGACTGGTCGGGCTGCTCGTGCAGGGTGCCGCGGGGGCCGCCGGTGAGCAGGTAGACCGCTGCGGCGACGATGAAGGTGACGACCCAGCCGAGGCCGTTCGCGCCGATCCAGGTGTCCGAGAACGCGCCGACGAACACCGGGTCGGCGTCGCCCACCTGGACGTTGGTGAACAGGAAGCCGACGACGATCGCGACGACCCAGGCGGTCACGGCACGCCAGGCGATGCCGCCCGCGTACCAGTAGCGGCCACCGCGGCGCAGGTCGAGGAGCGCGCTCGGGTCGTACCAGGTGCGGCGGAGCATGTCGGCGATGAAGACCCCGAGCCAGGCGGTGATCGGGACGGCGAGCACCGAGATGAACGTGATGAACGGGGCGTAGAAACCGTCGGCGACGAGCATGAAGTACATGGCGCCGAGCGTGGTGATGACGACGTCGACCGCGACGGCCCACACCCGCGGCACCTTCACGCCGAGGGTCAGCGTGGTGAGGCTCGCCGAGTACACCGACAGGTGGTTCGACAGCAGGAGCCCGCCGAACGCCGCGATCAGGTACGGCACGGCCATCCAGCTGGGCAGCATGTCGCGGATCGCGGCGACCGGGTCACCGGCCTGGGCGAGGGTCGGGTCGCCGGCGGACACCAGGGAGCCGAGCCCGACCAGGACGACGAGCGGGATGCCGGCACCCGCGGCGCTGGCGGCGACGAGCTTGCCGGCGCGGACACTGGTGCGGGTGTAGCGGGCGATGTCGGCGCCGGCGGTGGCCCAGCCGATGCCGGTACCGGCGGCGATGGTGCCGATGCCGATCACCATGGCGGCGACGGGGCCGGCGGGCTGGGCACCGACGACGTCCCAGTCGATGCGGGCGACGAGGAACACGGCGACGAAGACGTTGAGGGCACCGAAGACCCACGTCGCCCACTTCTGCACGGCGACGATGAACGCGTGGCCGAGGCCGGAGATGAGCACGGTCGCGGCCACGAACAGCAGGATCGCGACGACGGTGACGACCGGGTGCGCCTTCGAGCCGCCGTCGGTGCCGAACAGGATGGTGAACAGCGAGAGCAGCACGAACGCGGCCGTGGTGGTGTTCACGGTCTCCCAGCCCAGACGGCTGAGGAGCGAGACGGCGGTCGGGCCGATGTTGCCGCGCACGCCGAAGACCGCGCGACTGAGCGTCAGACCGGGCGCTCCGCCGCGACGACCGGCGATCGAGATGACCCCGACGACGGCGAACGAGCCGGCGGCACCGATGACGGCGACGAGCAGTGCCTGCCAGACGGTGAGGCCCTGGAACGCGACGAGGGTGGCGCCGAGGGGCAGCCCGAGGATCGAGATGTTCGCGGCGAACCAAACCCAGAACAGCGCGCCGGGTGTGCCGGTGCGTTCGGCGACGGGGACCGGCTCGATGCCGCGCTGTTCGATCGTGGTGAGGGTGCCGGACTTGGTGCCGGTGTCCGTGGGGGTGGTGGTCATCAGGTCCTCTTACGTCATCGGAAGGGTGCGAGGGGTGAGGCCGGGCGACGGTGAAGGGGGGACACCGCCGCCCGGCGGTCTGTGGGGCGCTACCGGCGGGCGGCGGCGCGGAGGACGAGGAGCTGCTGGGTGAGCTCGTCGAGGTGCAGGTCGTTGACGGTCTCGACCTGGTGCACGGCGTCGTCGGACCAGGCCGGAGCACCGTGCACGGCGCCGAGGACGGCTCCGGCCATGGCGGCGATGGTGTCGGTGTCGCCGCCGATGCTCGCCGCGGTGCAGACGGTCTGCCAGGGGTCGAGGTCGAGGGCGACGAGGGCGAGGGCCGCGACGACCGACTCCTGCGACGCGACACTCGTGCCGATCAGCCCGGAGACGGCGTCGATCCGCTGGTCGGCCGGCACGCTGGCGAGGTGTCCCCGTGCCCACTCGGTGCGCTCGGCGATCGAGGCGCCGGCAACCCAGTGCCCCCGGGTCGCACCGAGGCGTGCGGCAGCGATCGCCACGTCGAGTGCCTCGGACCGGGTCGCACCGTCGATGCCAGCGGAGACCGCGGCGGCGATCGCGCTGGCGCCGGCGATGCCGAGGCCGGTGTCGTGGGTGACCCGCGAGGCGTCCTGCACCGCGTCGACGAGTGCCGCGACACCGCCTGATCCGGTTTCACCGACCCCATCGAGGGGCGTGGCGATGCCGACCGGGGTGATCCGCATCGCGGCACCGTTCGTGGTTCCCGTCGACCCGGCTTCGGAGGCCGGGACCCCGTCGAGGATCCGTTGCACGGCCGTCTTGGTGCTCGGCCCGAGGAGGTCGAGCGAGCCCTTCGCCGCCATCGTCCGCTCCCAGGCGATGAGCGCCTGGGCGAAGTCGACGGGGTCGAGTCGTCCGCCGCCCTGCACGAGCAGCTGCGCCACGAGGACGGCCTGCTCGGTGTCGTCGGTGATGCTCGCCGCGGGCATGCCGTGTGCGATCCGCTGGTGGGGGCCGGCGTCGACGAACCCGTCGATCACCCCGTGGTCGGCACGGATCTGGTCGAGGGACATCGACTGCGTGGGCATGCCCAGGGCATCACCGATTGCGAGCCCCCGGAAGGCCGCGAGCGCGTGCTCGTACTCGTACTCGGCGGTGGTCGTCACGACGCGCTCCCGAACTTCATGTGCAAGCGGAACCGGCTCGGGTCGAGCAGGCTGTCGACAGCCTCCACGAACATGCCGTCGGCCGTGCGGGAGACCCGTCGGCTGTGGAGGAACGGTTCACCAACGGCCCTGTGGAGGGAAGCCGCCTCGTCTGCGGTGAGGGGCTGGAGGTCGACCCACTGCTCGGCGAGCGCGGGCACCAGGCCGGCACTGGCGATCGTGGCGGTGAGGGAGTCGTCGACGAGCCCCTCGTCGACGGCGCGGGCCAGTCTGCCGAACGGCGGCACCAGGCTGCGCTCGAGAGACACGTCCGGTCCACCGACCACGTGGCGGACGCGGTCGACCGCGATGAAGTCGGGGTCGTCGAGCCCGAGCTCGGCGGCCTGCCCGGGTCGGCTGACGCGCTCGATGCGCAGCACCCGGACGGCGATCTCGGTACCGGTGGCGGCGAGCGAACGAGCCCACCCGCTGCGGGGGTCGAGCGCGGCACCGTCGAAGGTGACGATCGAGCCGATGCCGCCGTGGATGGCGATGTACTCCTCGTCGGCCAGGTCGGCGAGCGCTGCCCGCACGGTGCCACGACTGACGGCGAAGCGCTCGGCGAGATCGTGCTCGCCCGGCAGGCGTTGTCCCGGCGCGTACCGACCCGTGGCGATCGCGTCGCGCAGGGCGTCGGCGACGAGGCGTCGCTTCGATGAGACCGGCATGGACAGGAGACTACATGTACAAGACCTGTTCAGCCAGCCAGTGCGAACTCGAACGGTCAGCGACGCGAATGCGGACCATCACCGACGACGAGCACGACGAGGAGCACCGTCACCCCGAGCAGCAGCAGGCCGAACGCGATCGAGGCACCACCGAAGCTCGCACCCACGCCGAGCCAGAGGAGTCCGGCGCCCCCCGAGATGATGGCCAGCACGATCCCGGCGGAGTTCACGGGCGCGCGCGGCGCGGGCACCACCCACAGGGCGACCACCGTGGCGACGGCAGCCACGAGCGGACCCCAGACGAGCATCGGGAACGCGATGCTCGCGAGCGCGGACAGACCGGAGGCCTGGGCGAACATCAGGATCGGGAACGGCAGGCCCACCAGCAGCACGTCGACGACGAGCGTGAGCCAGGCGAGGACACGCCAGTGGAGACGAACCGGCACGGCGACCGCGGTCTCCCCGTCGGGCCCGCGCACGGGCGGACGGACTCCGCCGCTGTTGGCGGTCATGGGATCCGCACCGGGTCCCACGCACCGGCCTCCGAGCCGTACGCACCGACCCGGGTCCGCGCGCCGTCCGGGACGTCCGTGTCGATCCCGAACGCCTCGGCCGAGGGCGGCACCGTCAGGTCCCAGGTCTTGATCCCGTTCTCGGAGGACCGTGCGGTGGGTTCGGGGCCTCGATGGCTCACGCCGTGCTCGTTTCCGTCGGAGCTGGCCGACCCGGCTGATGCCGGTCCGTCGGGTCCGGGTGCGCATCCGGTGAGGAGCACGACCACGAGGGCCGCGACCGCGGGTCCGACGACCCTCCGTGACGGTGTCACCGCCGCGCACCGCTCTGCCCGGTGGACGCACCGTCTGCAGAACGCGTCGCCCTGATCAGCGCCCCCGCTGCAGCGTCGTCGAATTCGACCCCCATGCTCGGCATCGTAACCACGTTGCCCGGACAGCGGTCCGGCGAGATGCTCGCGGCCGACGGTTCGACGGACGGGAGGCCCGTGCCCGGCTGGTCCGGTGCCTCCCGTCCGCCTCGGGCCGACTACAGGACGACGACCGTCGTCCCCGCCGACGTCGCCGGCCGGTCCATCGCCTCGAGCGCCGCCGGCGCCTGGTCGAGCGGGATGGTCCGGCCGACGAGCGGGGCAGGGTCGAGCCGGCCGTCGGCGATCTCGGCGAGCATCGCCGGGTACTCGTGCGCGGACATGCCGTGGCTGCCGAGCAGTTCGAGCTCGAGTCCGATGACCCGGCCGAGGTCGACCTGCGGGGTGGCGTCCGCCCCCGCCAGGAGTCCGACCTGCACGTGCCGACCACCCGGGCTGAGCGCGGCGATGCCCTGGCGGACGAGGGTGGCACGTCCGAGTGCCTCGATGACGACGTGGGCGCCGCCGTCCGTCGCGACGCGGATCTGCTCGTCGACGTCATCGGACCGGGCATCGACCGTGGTGGTGGCGCCGAGGGTGCGGGCGAGGGCGAGTGCCTCGGCGGAGACGTCGACCGCGACGACCCGGGCACCGCGCGAGACCGCGACGACGATCGCCGACAGCCCGACTCCCCCGCAGCCGAAGACGACCACGTGCTCCCCCGCCGCAGTCCGTGCACGGTTGACGACGGCCCGGTAGGCGGTGGCGAAGCGGCAGCCGAGCCCGGCGGCCGTGGCGTCGTCGATGGCGTCGGGCACGGCGACCAGGTTGGTGTCGGCGTGGTGCACGACGACCTGTTCGGCGAAGGACCCGGGCCGGTCGAAGCCGGGCTGGGTCTGGTTCGGGCAGATGCTCTGGCGGCCGGCGATGCACGTCGGGCAGGTGCCGCACGCGTTGACGAACGGTGCGGTCACGCGGGTGCCGGGCCGCCACTGCCGGACCTGGTCGCCGACGCGTTCGACGACGCCGACGAACTCGTGGCCGGGGACGTGCGGCAGCGCGACGGTGTCGTCGTGACCGTGCCAGGCGTGCCAGTCGCTGCGGCAGACGCCGGTGGCGACGACCCGGACCACGGCGGCGTGCGGTGGGCACGCGGGCTCCGGCACGTCGGTGACGAGAGGCGTCGCGGAGAAGGAGTCGAAGGTGACGGCGCGCATGTGCCCGATCCTGCCACCCGGGCAGTCAGGGCCCGACGATCAGGGCCGGGCGGCGAGGGGCAGGGCGGCGAGGGGCAGGGCGGCGAGGACCTCGTCGATCGTCGCCGACATCGAGCGGGACTCCGGCTCTGCACCGGCCCAGGTGTCCAACGCCACCTGGAACACGAGCACGCCGAGCTCGGCCAGGACGGCGGCCTGCAGCGGCGTCTCGCCCCGTTCGACGAAGGCGCCCCGGGCGGCACGCACCAGGTCGGCGCGCTTCCGGGCGTCGCGGTCGCGCAGTTCGTCGTTGCTCTCGACGATCCGACGCCAGGCCGCGGTCTGGGCGTGGTTGTCGTCGAACCGGGCGGCGGCGACCTGGTGCAGCACGCGGCGGATGACCTCGACCGGCTCGACGTCGGCCGGGGCCTCGGCGATGAGCCGTGCGGCGGTGGTGGGGATCTCGTCGCCGGCGAAGACGACCTCACGCTTGTCGGCGAAGTGCCGGAAGAACGTCCGGGTGGTCAGACCGGCACGTGCGGTGATCTGCGGCACGGTCGTGGCCGCGAAGCCCTGCTCGGCGAAGAGTTCGAAGGCCGCGCGCTCGAGTCGCCCTCGTGCATCGGGAGCCCATCGCATCGGTCGATCGTACCTGATGACACGACGTGCCATGAGGGCATACGATGACATCACGTGTCATCACGCTGGCACCGAGGAACGAGGAACCGAAATGACCGCCGCCGACCCCATCACCACCCCGCCGAACGAAGCACTGTTCCTGCTCGGCCCGCGCGGCCCCTTCGAGGTCCGCCCGACCCCGATGCCCACCCCCGGCGCCGGCGAACTCGTCGTCCGGGTCCGCGCGGTCGCGGTGAACCCCGTCGACGCCATCACCGGCCCGCTCCGCCGCCTCGTCTCGCCGTGGGTGCGGTTCCCGACCGTCCTCGGCAGCGACGTCGCCGGCGAGGTCGTCGCGGTCGGCTCCGACGTCACGGACCTCCGGATCGGCGACCGGGTGACCGCGTTCGCCGCCGGACAGGAGAAGGCGCGGAACCGCGCGTCCGAAGGCGGGTTCCAGCGGTACGTGACGGTCCTCGAGCGCGTCACCACGCGCCTCCCGGCCGACGTCGCGTTCGACCGTGCCGCGGTCCTGCCGCTGGCACTCGCCACGGCCGCCGCCGGCCTGTACGAGGCGGACCAGCTCGGCCTGCCGTTCCCGACGGTCGGGGCGTCCCACGCGGACGAGGTCGTCCTGGTCTGGGGCGCGTCGACGAGCGTCGGCATGAACGCCGTCCAGCTCGCCCGCGCCAGCGGCTACACGGTGGTCGCGACGGCCGGACGGACGAACCACGACCTGGTGCGCGCCCTGGGCGCCGAGGCCGTCGTCGACTACCGCGACGCCGACGTCGACCGTCAGGTCGTCGCGGCACTCGGCGGACGGCGCCTCGTCGGCACCGTCGCGATCGGGAAGGGTTCCCTCGGACACGCTCTGCGCATCGCACGCTCCGCCCCCGGCACGAAGCGGATCGCATCCGCCTACCCGGATCCGGTGACCAGCGTCCGCTCGCGCATCGAACGACTCCGCGGCATGCACGTCACCGCCATCTGGGGCGGAACCCCGGTCGTCTCCCCGGTCGGGCCAGCGGTCTTCCGCGACTTCCTGCCCGCGGCCCTGACCGACGGACGGTTCCGCCCGGCACCCGAGCCGACGGTCGTCGGCCACGGACTGGAGGCTCTCCCCACCGCCCTGCAGACCCTCCGGAACGGCGTCTCGGCGACCAAGATCGTCGTCGGGATGGACGCCTGATGCAGTCGCAGCGCACGATCCTGGTGTTCGGCGGGACCGGGCAGACCGGCCGCCACCTCACCGACCTCGCCCTCGGAGCCGGACACCGCGTCCGCGTCCTCGCCCGCACACCTGCGAAGGCCGGGCCTCCGCGTGTGGGGCTCGAGGTACGGCAGGGATCCGTGACCGACGAGCTCGACCTCGACGCGCTGCTCGACGGTGTCGACGCGGTGGTCTCGCTGCTCGGCGACGTGCAGGCGCAGCGGACCGCGATGGTGAACACGGAGTTCGTCCGACGCCTGGTGCCCGCGATGCGCCGGACCGGGGTGCGCCGGTTCCTGTACCAGGCAGGTGCCCTCAGTGCGCCGCCGCACGCACGGTTGACGCCGACGCTCTGGGCGATCCGGAACACGGTCGCCCGCAGCTACGACGGCCAGCACCGGGACAACGAGGCGGTGATGCGGTACCTGGCCGACGAGGCGATGGACCTCGAGTGGATGGTGCACCGCGCCGGCATCGGGTCGGACGGCCCCTCGAAGGGCGTGCTCGAACGGACCGAGGGGACGCCGGGCATCGGGACGTTCGGGGACTGCGCCGCGTACGACCTGCGGCTGCTGGACGACCCGACGGCGGTGCACACGACGAGCCTCAGCGCGTACCGGAAGACCGGCCGGCGGGCAGGGGGCGTCGCGCGGGACCGCAGCTAGCGGAGCCGCGGTTCGGCGCGGAAGAAGTCGGAGTACCGCGGCTCTCCCGGCTCCCAGAGCCGCGAGGTCACGATGGCCGCCAGATCCTCCGGCGGGGTCAGGCCGTGCCGCCGCCACTGCGCCGGATCGGCCCGGGCGGCGCTGATCGCGTGCCGGTCAGGCATGGGCACCGTCCCGCCGGCTGTCGTGGTGCAGGGTCTCGCGCGGGGGCACGGGCGGCCGTCGGCACCGGCCCAGGCTGATCGACCGGGTCGGCGGCAGGGAGACGTCGGCGGGGTCGATCCGGGTCGCGATCGGGGTGATGGTGGTGAACACGGGCGTGCCTCCCGGGGATCAGTGGAGCGCCCGACCGGTGGGATCTGGACGCTGATGTTTCAACGTCCTCATGTGTACGACATACAGACTGATATGGCAATGACCCGGTTCGGACCAGCCCGACACTCCCGACCAGCACCCTCCGGATCAGCACCCTCCGCCTCAGTGCCCGAGCTCGACGAGCAGCACCCCCACGATGATGAGTCCGATCCCGGCGAGCATCAGCCGGGTCAGCGGCTCGCGGAACAGCACGCGCCCGAGCACCGCCGTCAGCGCCACCCCGGTCGCCGCCCAGATGCCGTACGCGACCCCGATCGGCAGCCCCAGGGTCAGGGCGACCGCGAGCAGGCTGAACGCGACGACGTACCCGGCCACGACCGGGACGTAGTAGCGCTTCCTGCCGTCAGTGGCGAGTTTCAGGCTGACCGTCGCGGCGACCTCGGAGACGATCGCGATCGCCAGCAGGACCCATCCCATCAGTGCGCCTCCCGCTTCCGTGCGGCCAGCGCTCGCTGCGAGCCGAGCTCGACGAGCAGCACCCCGACGGCGATGAGCGTGATGCCGATCCCCATCACGAGGGTGAGCGCCTGCCCGAACAGCACCGCCGCCAGCACCGCGGTCAGGGCGACCCCGGACGCTCCCCAGATGCCGTACGCGACCCCGATGCCCATCCCGCGGCGGAGGACCAGGACCAGCATCCCGAACGCCACCAGGTACCCGACGACGACGAGCGCGTACCAACCGGCGTGCTCGACGGCGGCCTGCAGCGCCAGGGAGGCAGTGACCTCGGCGACGATCGCGGAGGCCAGGAACACCCACTTCACGACGCGCTGCCGTCCACGAGGGTGGCGGTCGTCCGGGCCGCGAGCGCGATGGTCGCGGCGGCAGCGGCGTCGTCGCGGTCCTGCAGCCAGGCGGTGCTGACGCCGTCGGCGAGCGCCACGAGCAGACGGGCCACGGTCTCCGGGGGTGCGGTCCACCGGAAGCGCCGGTCGTCGGTCCACGCCTCCAGGTGGGCACGCACGGCGTCTACGTAGGCGCGCTGCTCCCAGTCGGCGACGTCCTGGAGGCCCGGGTCACGTCGTGCGAGGGCGAACAGCTCCACGAGTGCGAGCGCGGTCGCGGGGTCGGCGCGGGTCGTGTCGAGGTGGGCGGTGAGGCCGGCGGTGATCCGGGCCTCCGGGGCGAGTGCGGCGGTGTCGGTGGCGAAGGCGGCGGCCATCGCGGTGCGGAGTTGGCGTTCCAGGACGGCACGGAAGAGCGCCGGTTTCGTGGCGAAGCAGTAGTGGAAGGCGCCGTGCGGCAGCCCGGCGCGACTGGTGACGGCGCGGGTGGTGACGGCGGCGACGCCCTCGTCGCGCAGCACGGCGAGCGCGGCGTCGACGAGCTGGTCACGGCGTTCCTCGACGCTGCGGTGCTCCTGGGTGGTGGTCATGCTGCGACCGTACCGTCGGACTTGGCCAAGTGGCCGAGTCTCCCAGCGTCTTCCGGGCTGATCGGGTGCTGAAGGGTTGCGCAGCGTGTCGCGAGGGCTTCCCCAGTACTCCCTGGGAACGTCGTCGCACCACAACGGAAGAGGGGTCCGATGACCGCACTGTCGCGACGCACGCTGCTCATCGGCGGCGGGTCGGTGGTCCTGGCGGCCGCTGCCGGCGCCGTCCTGGTCGAACAGCGCGTGCTGCCCGGACGGTCCGCGGCGGAACGGCTGCTCGGCATGACCGGACCGGCGGGCGTCGTCCCCACCACCGCACCCGGTCGGCGCCTCGAAGGCTCGTTCACCTCAGCCGCCCGCGGCGGCGCCGAGACCGGGTGGACGATCAGCTACCCGCCCGGCTCCCGCGAGGGCGACCCGCTGCCGGTCGTCGTGTCCCTGCACGGGTACGGCGGCGACCACCGCAGCAGCTTCGACCACGGCATGCACCTCGACCGGTTCCAGGCGGCAGGCCGGGCCGCGGGCGAGCCGGCGGTCGCGATCGCCTCGGTCGACGGGGGCAACGACTACTGGCATCCCCGGGCCTCCGGCCGAGACCCGCACCGGATGCTCATCGACGAGTTCCTGCCCCTGCTGCACGACCACGGGTTGGACGTCGGACGGCTGGGGCTGTTCGGCTGGTCGATGGGGGCGTACGGGGCACTCCTGGTCGGCAGCACCCTGGGGCCCGAGCGGGTCCGGGCCGTCGCAGCGAGTTCGGTGGCGCTCTGGCCGACCCCGCAGCGCGCAGCCTCGGGGGCGTTCGACAGCGCCGCGGACTTCGCCCAGCACGACCTGACCACACGGACCGAAGCGCTCGGAGCCCTGCACACCCGGATCACCTGTGGCACCGCGGACGCCTTCTGCCCGGGCGACGAGCAGCTCGTGCACCGGATCACGCCGGCGCCCACGTCGAGCTTCACCCTGGGTGCGCACGACTGGTCGTACTGGCGGCGTGTGGCTCCGGAGCAGCTGCGGTTCCTCGCGGCCGCGCTCTGAGGGCCTCTGGCACCGACCGAGTCGACACCGCTAGGGTCGGCGCCATGGACGCAGTGTCGCCTGCCGTGGCCGCCTTCTGGGCCGCCCGCCGTCTGGAGTCCCGGGACCTGCCCGTGGAGGTCCCCCTGGCCTGGGGCTTCGGCGCGACACCCGAGCACGCCGACGAGCTGCTCGCGTTGGTCCTGAACGGCGTGAAGGACGGCACGGCATCGTCGCTCTGGGACTACGAGGTGACCGCGGAACCCCTGCCCGAGGTCGGTGAGCACAGCGTGGTCCTCGACGGCACCGGGCAGCCCCGCGCGGTCATCGTGACGACGGACGTCCGGACCGTGCCGTTCGACCGGGTCGACCCCGAGCACGCTCGAGCCGAGGGTGAGGGCGACCGGACCCTGACGTACTGGCGGGCCTCGCACGAACGGTACTGGCGGGAGCACTCCGAGGACCCGCGGGGCTGGGCGCCGGACATGCCCGTCGTCTGCGAGCGCTTCCGGCTGGTCTGGCCGACCCCGAGCGACGGGCCGACCCGGAGCGAGTCGTGACCTGGCTCCGGCGCCACACCCTCGTCGCAGCGGCGCTGGTCGCCGTGGGCCTGGTGTCCGTCACCGCCTGCGCGTCCGGGTCGAGCGGCTCGAGGGCGCGGATGTACGACTCGGTCAGCAGCATGGCCGACAGCAGCTCCCTCGTCGTCACCGGCACCGTCGACGAGCAACGGGTCGCGAACGACGTCGCGAATGCCGGCCCCACCACACTGTCCACCGTCCGGGTCGTGGACACCGCCAAGACCGACGCCGACCACCCGGCGGGATCCACGGTCGTCGTCCGCCAGCACGGCACCGCGGGGTCGTCGCACCCGGGGATGCTCCTCCGGCAGGGCACCACCTACCTGCTCTACCTGACCCCGTCCGCACTCGAGGGAGACCTGGCCGAGCAGTTCTTCGTCACGGGCGGAGCCGCCGGTGTGTACGTCGCCGAGGACGGTCGGACCGACTTCCGCCGGGGCATGGACGAGGGCGACGACCTCCCCGCCCGCCTCAGCCTCGCCGACGCCCTGCACGACTGACCCGCCGCGACACGACCGGGGCGAGACGGACGGGAGGCGCGGTGCCAGCTGGCACCGCGCCTCCCGTCCGTGGGTCGGGCTCAGCCCACCACGAGCTGACGGACCAGCGCCGGGATGCGCTCACGGAACGGGAAGAACCCGCGGGACGCGAAGGGCCACGACGCGCTGTCCCAGCGGCGACGGACGGTGACGAGGGCGACACCCTCCGCCGCGAGGGCGGCACGCAGCGCGCCGAGCCGCTCGTGGACCGGCCCGACGGGTGCGTAGGGCACCACCACGGTGTCGAGCTGCTCGGACTCCGCCCACCGCAGGACCGTCGACGGCAGCGTGTCGGCCAGCACCTGTGCCGGACGGCCGCTCGCGTCCGGCGTCCGTGCGGCAGCGTCGTCGACGGCGGTGGCCGTGAAGGCCGCGACGAGGTCCGAGACCGCGAACGGGGACCGTGCGCCGGGGTCCGCGGCGACCGCCGTCGCCACCGGGGCGGTCAGCTGGGGGTGCTCGGCGAGCAGGCTCGATGGCTCGAGGTCCTCCTCGTGCAGCAGCAGACCGACCCGGTCGCCGATCACGCCCACGACGTCGTCGGACTCGATCGGCGTGCGTGGTGGCAGCGGCTCCTCGGCGAGCGCCCGGGCCGTCGTCGCGAGTCCGGTCGGCGAGAACCGCCCGTCCGTGTACCGCGCGATGTTCGACGCCGTCGCCAGGTAGGTCTTGCCACGGGTCTGGAGCCCTGCCACCCACCGCCACGACAGCGTGTTGGAAGCCCCGTCGCCGTCGAGCAGGTGCCGGTGGAAGAAGTCGGCACCGAGCTGCCACGGCAGGCCGAGCGTGAAGACCCAGATGCTCGCGAACCACATGCGCGTGTGGTTGTGCAGGTAGCCCGTGTCGATGAGCTCCCGTGCCCAGGCGTCCATCGCGTCGATGCCGGTCCGGCCGTGCACCGCGTCCTCGTAGCCGGTCGGCAGGGTCCCGGTCGCGAACTCGTCGACCGCACGCCGGTACCGGCGCCACACCTCGGGATTCTGCTCGAGCCAGCCCTTCCAGTACGTGCGCCAGAAGAGCTCCTGCACGAACTTCTCGGCGGCGGGCAGGCTGTGGCGGTCGAGGACGGCTGCGACGACCTCGTGCTCGGTCACCAGGCGGTGGCGCACGTACGGCGACAGCCCCGAGACGTTGTCCCGCGATGCGCCGAGGTCCGCGTTCCGGTCGCGGGCGTAGTCACGGCCGGCGCGGGGGACGAACTCGTCGAGGGCGTCGAGGCCGGCAGCTCTGGTGGGGATGAACACCCCCTGATCATGCTGGCGACCCCCGACGGTACGGCCGGGCGCAGCGCGTTCCGCGCCACGGGCCGACCGAGGCCCTGTACGGCTGACCCGCCCGCTACCGTCGAGCCATGGCCTACCCGAGGACCGAACCCACCGCCTCCGGGATGCTCGACGCCGGCGACGGCACGTCCCTGTACTGGGAGGAGTCCGGCGCCCCCGACGGCGTCCCCGCCCTCTGGCTGCACGGCGGCCCCGGCGGCTCGCTCGGCAGCGGCTGGTACCGGACGCACTTCGACCCCACCCGGTACCGCCTGATCGGCATCGACCAGCGCGGCAGTGGCCGGAGCCGCCCCCTCGTCACCGAGTCCCGCGAACAGCTCGCCGCCCACACCACCCAGCGGCTGATCGCCGACATCGAGGCGGTCCGGCAGCACCTGGGCATCGAGGCCTGGGTCGTCGCCGGGATCTCGTGGGGAACGACGCTCACCCTCGCGTACGCACAGCAGCACCCCGCACGTGTCCGAGCGCTGGCCCTCATGGCCGTCACGACGACGAGCCGCGACGAGGTCGACTGGATCACCGAAGGTGTGGGACGCGTGTTCCCGGCGGAGTGGGAGGCGTTCGAGCAGGCCAGCCAGCGCCTCCCGGGTGAGCGCGTGGTCGACGCGTACGCGCGTCGCCTGGCGGGCGCCGACCGGGAGGCCCGTGCGGACGCCGCGCAGGCCTGGGACCGGTGGGAGAACGTCCACGTCTCCCTCGACGACCCCGCGCTCCGCGAGCGCGGCCACCTGGGTCCGGAGCTGCGCGAGGGCTTCGCCACCCTCGTCACGCACTACTGGGCGAACGACGGGTTCCTGCCGGGCGACCAGGCCGTGCTCGCACGTCTGGACCGGATCGCGCACGTCCCGACGGCCCTCGTGCACGGGCGGCGGGACATCAGCGGACCCGCCGTCACGGCCTGGCGCGTGCACCGCGGGTTGCCGGCGAGCACGCTGACCATCGTCGAGGACGAGGGGCACGGCGGGCCCGGCGGGAGTGCGGCGCTGACGGCGGCGCTCGACGGGTTCGCGGGGTCCGGCTCGTGACGCCGGAGCAGGTCCGACACCTGGCGGAGTTCCTTCCCAACGACTGGGGACACGTCGGGCCCTCGACCGTGCGTCCGTCGGGGACCCTGGCGACGCCGGCGGAAGGGGTGCGAGCGTTCAACCCGATCGGGGGTCCACCGCCGCTCGTCGAGACACCGTTGCGGGTCCTCGGCACCACGTCGGTCGACACCGATCTGGTGGTCCGCCTGGCCTTCGCGCACTTGGACGGGGAGGAGCCCGTGGTCTGGGTGGTGAGCCTCGTCGACGTCGCGGACGACATCCCTCTGCGGGAGGTGTCCAACGGCCTGTGGGGCATGCTCGCCCGTCGCCTGTCGGCCGACCTGCTGTCCCAGACGGTCACGACCAGCACCGGCGTCCGCCTGCTGGTCGACTGAGACGAGAGGGCGGACCAGGACACGGAAGGGAAGGATCGTCCATGGAGAAGGCACCCGTGACGGGTGGTCCCAGTTGATCCGGAAGCGAGCCAAGACTCCCCGGCTGATCGCGCTGGTGCTCGCCGCTGCCGTGGTCGGCGTGGGGTTCCAGGTGCTCAAGGGGGACGGCACGGACGCGCTGCGGTACGTGCTCGGCAACCTCGCGGCGCCGTGGCTCGTGGTCCCGTTCGTCGGCGGTCGCGCGGTCCGGTCGCCCGCACGCGGCGCCCTGGTGGGCGCGGTGCTCGCCATCGTCAGCCTGGTGGCCTTCTACGCGGCACTCGAGGTCCGCACGAACTCCCTGTCGGTCCACGTCGCCTCGAACTACCTGCTGTTCTGCACCGCGGGAGCCGTGGCAGGAGCGGTGGTCGGCTGCATCGCCTCACTCAGTCGCCGGTCGGAGCTCTGGTGGCTCACGCTCTGCCTGCCCGCGCTGTTCGTCCTCGAACCGGTCGCGGCGTTCGGGGTCGCGTTCAGTGGTGGTCGGACCCCGACGAACGACGTCGTGTGGGCTGTGGAACTCGCGCTCGGGATCATCGGTGTGGCGTTCATCTGCAGGCGTCGTTCCCGGAGCGCTCGATCGCCGTCATCAGCATTGCCGCTGTCCTGACCTCGTCTCGCACTAGGGTGCGAGCGTGCCGGCATTCTCCACTGACGATGTCCTCGGCAACAGGCTGGACTTCGAGATCGCTCGCGACGGCTTCGTCCGCGAGCTTCGAGACGCTGCCGTGTTGCGCAACGCCGAGACGTGGCTTCGACGCGAGGGCTACCGGGTCGTCGAGATGGACGCCGGGGCGTGGGGTGACGACGAGCAGATGCACCTGGACTTCGCGAAGGGCCTCCAGTTCCCGCGCCACTTCGGGCAGAACCTGGACGCGCTCGACGACTGCATGTCGGACGTGGCCGAGGCGGAGTACGGGTGGGACGCATCCGAGACCGGCCTCGTGCTGGTCCTCTCCGGTTTCGACCGTTTCGCTCAACGGCTCCCTCGGACCGCCGACCACGTGCAGCACATCCTGCGACGGCAGGGACGGTACGCAGCACTCTTCGGGAACCGGCTCCTCACGATCCTGGCCTGACGAGACCCGGCTTCCAGGACGCCGAGAAAGGCGGTGGCGGGCCGAGACGGATCGTCCACCGTGACGACGACATGTGCGCGGACCGGTTTCCACCACCCGGCATCCGCGTTCCGGTTGACTGGCGCGATGACACTCGAGGTTCGCGACGCGGTACCAGGTGACGCCCTGCAGATCGCGCGGGTGCACAAACGATCCCGTGAGGCGTACTACGCAGATGCTCTCAATCCGGTCGACGCAGCTCGCGATCGGTCCCCGATGTGGGTCGACACGTTGACCCGGACCGACACCTGGTGCGTGGTCGCTGTGCAGAACCGACAACTGACCGGCTTCGTCGCCGCCCAGTTCGCAGATCATGACGACTCGCCTGTCAAGCTGTCGAGCCTCTACGTCGACCCTGACTGGTTCGGTTCCGGTATCGGCAGTGCGCTCTACGACCGGTTCACCGAAGTCGCTCCCGCGGGTACCGCCGAGCTCGAGGTGTGGGACGGGAACGACCGGGCCAAGAGCTTCTACTCGCACCGACGCTGGCGACCGACCACGCGGATCAGGCCCGGCGTCGCCGGAAGGCCCTTCGTCACCTGGACCCTCGACCTCGGACGCCCGCCCTTCGAGCACGACAGCCCAACTCGCCTCTGACCTCGACGTTCCGCGCCGAAGCAGGATCGGTGACCCAGCCGACCTCCTGTCGACGATCGAGACCCTGATCCCGCTCCTCGAGCGCAAGGACCACGTGTCGCGCGCAGCAGAAACCAACCGGCTGAACGCAGCGATCGCTGCCCGAACGCGGATCAGTCCCTGGTGAGCGGACTCAGTGGAGCCGTACGCTCGCTTCATGGTCGAGTTCGTGCGGTACCAGAGCGCGGTACCCAACCGGAACGGTCACTTCCCTGGCGTGTTCGCACTCGCCAACGGCCTGCGCCACAACGGGTTGCTGACGCCTGAGGACGTCCGATGGCACCAGGAGGCGAACCGACGTACGACCGCGGCGCACGTTGATCCAACGACCGTCGATCCTCACTGCTACGACCAGACCCGCAACCCAGGAGCACGAGCGTGGTTCGCGGCAGACGCCGTCGAACTCCTCGCCCTGACCGTCCCGTACCTCGATCTCCTCGACCGCTACGACGTCCCTTGGGTACAGCTCACCACCCGTGCGCCGGGACGGATCGTCTACCGTGACGGCGATCAAGTCGTCGCCGTTCCGCACTCGTACCCCGACGACTGGCGCTTCCCGGCGGCTCGATAGCCCCAGCCCTTCGAGCGCCGCTGTTGATGACCCCAGACCTCGCCCGCAGCGAAGTGAGGCCCACGGAGCCGGTGGGGCAAGATCGGCAGGGACGTCGGGCACCGCGCACGACGCACGACGGTTGATGCAGGGGGATCGATGACGATCGAGATGTTGTGGGAGCAGGACGACCCGGATGAGGTGCTGCGAAACCGTTTCGGCTTCGCGGACACCGAGGCGGCGGGCGACTGGGTGACCGCAGCGGTCGAGCGTCACTGGGGTGTTCGTGTCGGTCCGCCGGAGCGGGTGGTGATCAGCGACGGCAACGCCCTCGCATGGATCCGCAGCGCTGACCAACGTCTCCTGCTCAAGTGGTCGGTCGTCCCCGACCGGTTCCCACGGCTCGCGCTCGCAGCCGACCTCACTGCTCAGCTCGGAGCACAGGGATTGCCGGTGTCTGCTCCGGTGACGACGCTCGCGGGCGGGGTGCAGGTGGCGGACGGCGGCATCTCGATGGGTCTGCAACGCGTCATCGAAGGAGCGCACCTCGATGTCGAGGACGCCGATCAGGTCCGTGCAGCGGGGGCGACGCTCGCTCGACTGCACGACGCGTTGCGCTCGAGCCCCGTGAGCAACGTGCAACACGAGGTCCTGTCCCCGCCGGCACCGCTCACCGCGCAGATCTCGGGCTGGCTCGCCTCCGAGCCGTCCACGCTGTCCCCACAGGCCCGCGACGTCTTCAGGCAGCTGCTCGATCGGATGCCACCGGAACTCCCGCCCGTGCAGATCGTGCACGGCGACTACCGCGCCGCGAACATCCTGTGCGCCGGTACCGAGGTCGTCGGCGTCCTCGACTTCGAGGAACTCCGACGTGACCATCGCATCGTGGAACTCGCTCGATCAGCGGTCATGCTCGGCACGCTCTTCCGGGACTGGGGACCGGTCGGTGTGTCCTTGCGGGAGCAGTTCCTCGACGGGTACCAAGCGGTCCGGGCCCTGACGAACGAGGAACTTCGTTGGTGGCCGGTCCTGGTGTGTTGGTACTCCCTGGCCCTCGTGCCCCCGGGCGATGACCCCAACGGGTGGGGTCCGGCAGCGACCGAGCAGCTCGAGCACGCCGCGGCACAGCTGCGCGGCTGAGCCGTCACCGTCACCGTGACCACTCCGCGGAAGATGGCGATGCCCCCGACACGACGGCCGTCGTCAGGCGTCGTTCCCCGGTCCCTCGACCGCGTACTTGAAGCCGACGTGGCTGCCGACGAAGCCGAGTCGCTCGTAGAACCGGTGGGCGTCGACCCGAGCGGCGTCCGAGGTCAGCTGCACGAGTGACACGGTGAGCGCCGGCGCCGCCTGGTCGGTGACCCAGCGCATCAGTGCCGTGCCGAACCCGGCCGAACGCTGCTCGCTCGCGACCCGGACGGACTCGACGAGCAAGCGCGCGCTCCCCCGACGCGACAGTCCGGGGATCAGCGTGAGCTGCAGGGTGCCGACGACGACACCGTCAGCGTCCTCCGCGACGACGAGGTCGTTGCCGGGGTCCGCCGCGATCTGCCGGAACGCTTCCGAGTACGCGAGGAGCGCCTCCTGGCCGGACGAGGCGGACGCACCGGACGCACCGTCGCGCGCGGCGCTGATCGGGTCGTCCGTCAGGAGGCGCAGGATCGTCCCGAGGTCGTCGAGCGTCGCGCGACGGATCACCACCGCCGCACTCCGGGTGGGGACGGTGGTGGGGAGGTCGAGGCGCGAGATCACACCGCATCATCTCGCGCCTCGACCATCAGCGGACGCCGTACACGACGCGGTCGTCGAGGTACTGCCAGACCGTGCCGACCTCTGCGAAGCCCGCGCTGCGGAGCGACTCGACGTGGAACCCGAGCGTCACCTTCGGCGGCGCCTCGTGCAGTTCCGCGCCCCACACGGTGTCGCGCCGCGCGAGGGCCTCGGCGTACCGGGGCGTCTCCGCCACCGCGGCCCACCAGGCGTCCCACGTGTCCGCGCCGCTCGCGAAGCCCTCGCGCTGGGTCGCCGCGTCGTCGTCCGCGGCGATGGCAGCCATGGTGCTCTCGTCCCGCTGGTACGACAGGTGGTCGCCGTTGAGCAGGACGCCGCCGGGGTGCAGGAGGTCCGCGGTGCGTCGGAGGACGTCGACGAGGGTCCCCGGCTGGAGCCAGTGCAGAGCGGTGGAGCTGACGACGGCGTCGAACGGCGCACTGGCGATGGCCGGGTGCTCGGCCCAGTGCGGGTCGGCGAGGTCGACCTCGGCGATCACGAGCCGAGGGTCGGCGGCGGCGAGGTCCGCGGCGATCGCGAGGAGCGCCGGGTCCTTGTCGGCGACCACGGCCGTGGCGCCGGGGACGGCGGCGAGCACTGCTTCCGCGAGCGAGCCGGTGCCTCCGGCCAGGTCGAGGATCCGCGGGGCGGACGTGTCCGCGCAGACGGCTGCGACCACGCGGGCGATCGTGGCGAAGCGTTCTGCCCGGTGTCGGATGTAGGCGGTCTGCTGGGCGTCCCACCGGGTCGCCAGGTCGCGTGCCCGCGCCGTGTCGTCCGGGGTGGCGGTCGGGGTGGTGGTCGGGGTGTCGGTCATGCGGTGGGTCCTTCCGGAGGGGCCGAGGAGACGGCCGATGGGGTGGGCAGGCGGAACGTCAGGTGGAGGTCGCCGTCGGGGTCGTCCCGGCGGGTGGTGTGGACGTCGTACACGGCGTCCAGGAGCGCGGGGCGGAGGACGTCGGCGGGCGGCCCGGCACCGACGACGCGCCCCGCAGCGAGGACGACCAGGTGGTCGCAGACGCGTGCGGCGACCTCGAGGTCGTGCAGGACGACGACGACCGTCGGTGCGATGCGCGGCAGGAGTTCGAGGACCTCGAGCCGGTGCCGCAGATCGAGGTGGTTGGTCGGTTCGTCGAGGAGGACGTGGTCGGCTCCGTGGGCGATCGCGCGTGCGAGACCGACCCGCTGCAGTTCGCCGCCCGACAGCGCGGCCAACGGATCACCGGCTCGGTGGGCCAGCGCGACCGCGTCGAGGGCTGCGGCGACCCGCTCGTCGGATCCCGCGCCTCCGCGGTCCAGCAGGCCGGCTCGGGCGAGGCCGCCGAGCGCGACCTCGTCCGCCACGGTGAGCGCCGGGTCCGGGTCGAGCCGCTGCGCCACGCTCGCGACGCGTTGGGCGATCCACCGGCGTGAGCGGTGTCGGACGTCCTGCCCGTCGATCTCCACACGGCCGTCGTCGACCGGCACGGCTCGGAGCAGTGCGCGGAGCAGCGTCGTCTTGCCGCTGCCGTTGGGCCCCACGATCCCCGTCACGGAGCCGGTCGGCGCACTGAGGTCGACACCGTCGAGCAGCACCCGGCGCCCGGCGCGGACGGTGACGGCGTGCGCCTCGATCACCCGAGCGCGTCGAGCTGCCGGGCGAGCTCGGCCGGCCCGGCCACCGACAGGGTCGAGGGCGGGTCGGTGAAGGGGAAGCGGAGCGCGACGACCCGGTGGTGTCGGACCGCGGAGAGTCCGGAGACGCCGGGTGCCGTGCGGAAGCTGTCGATGGTGTCCTGCGCCGTCCCGCTCGAGTAGAGCAACACGATCGTCGACGGGTCGCGGGAGATGATGTCCTCCACGTTGGCGTCGAAGACCCGCTGCTTCGCGTCCGCGTACACGTTGTGCAGCCCGACCGCGTGGAACACCGGCGTCACCATGCTCGGTCCGCCGTAGGGCGAGAGGACGCCCCCGCCGGACGACACGTACAGGGCAGCAGCGGTCCCGCGGTCGGTGCTGGCGGACTGCTTCGCCAGGGTGCTGCGTCCGGCCTGGACGGCGTCCTCGGCCAGGGCCTGCTCCCCGAGGACCGTGCCGAGCGTCCGCAGTTCGCTCCACACCCGCCCGAACGTCGCCGTGCGGCTCAGCTCCGGGCCGGGGTCCGTGCAGTACGCCGAGGGTGTGTAGAGCGGGATGCCGGCGGCCTGCAGTGCGTCCCGGTCGACGGCGTTCGCGGGGGCGATCACCAGGTCGGGCTTCGCTCCGAGGAGGCTCTCCTGCGACACGACGGACCCACCGGTCGAGGTCTGCTTCGTGGACAGCACGTGCAGGCGGGCGAGGTCGCGGTAGGTCTGCTTCGCGTACAGGTCCGGGGCGAGCGGTGCGGTGATGCCGACGATCCGGTCGACGGCATGGAGCGCCTCGAGGTTCGGGAGTTCGTCGTTGTTGACGAGCACGTTGCGGCGCGGGGCGGCGGTGATCGTCACCGGGGTGCCGCAGTTCTCGATCGTGACCGGGAAGTGCGCGGCGCCGTTCGGGCTCGTGGTCGGTTCGGTGGCGCTGGACGATGCCGCGCAGCCGCTCAGGCTGACCACGGCGGCGGTCGCGAGCAGACCGATCGCCGTCAGGACCGGGGTGGGGCGGGGCCGGGTTCGGGTTCGCAAGGGGGTCTCCAAGGGGGTCGACCGTGCGGTTGGCGGTCAGGGGGTGGACGTGGGGGCGGTGCGGCGGAGGAGGACCAGGAGGAACGGCGCACCGAGCACACCGGTCACGACCCCGACGGGGATCTCCTGGGGCGCGAAGACGGTGCGCGCGACCGTGTCCGCGACGACGAGCAGGACCGCGCCGAGCAACGCCGACACCGGCAGGACCGCCCGGTGTCGGCCGCCGACGAGCCGACGTGCCAGGTGCGGCACGACGAGCCCGATGAACCCGACACCGCCGACCGCGGCGACGATGACGCCGACCATGGCGGAGACACCGACCATCAGGGCCAGCCGTGCGCGTTCGGGGTCGATGCCCGCGGACCGCGCGGAGTCGTCACCGGACGCGAGCGCGTCGATGAACGGTGCGATGACGACGAGCGCGACGAGTCCGAGGCCAGCGGACACTGCTGCGGCGACGAGTGCGACCGGCTGCACCGACCCCAGCGAGCCCAGCAGCCAGAACAGGACGGAGCGGGCGGCCTCCGGGGAGTCGCTCCAGAAGACCAGGAAGCTCGTCGCCGCGTTGAGGGCGTAGCCGACGGCCAGTCCGGCGAGCACGAGCCGGATCGGACCGCGACGGCTGGCGGTCCCGGCCAGGGCCACGACCAGCAGCACGGCGCCGATCGCCCCGGCCAACGCCGCGCCGGAGAAGAGGAGCGCACTGCCTCCGCCGATGACCAGGACCACGAGTGCGACGCCGGTGCTGGCGCCGGAGTTGATGCCGAGCAGGTACGGGTCGGCCAGGCCGTTCCGGACGAGGGCCTGCAGGACCGCTCCCCCGGCCGCCAGCACGGCGCCGGCGATGATCCCCATCGCGACCCGAGGTGCCCGCGTGCCCCAGACGATCTGGTCGGCGGACGCGGACCAGTCACCGGACCGGACGCCGCTGACGTGGTCGGCCACGATGCCGATGACCTGCGCTGGAGCGATCGACACCGGACCGATCATCATCGCGGCGACGGCGACGACGGCGAGCACCACCACGAGCAGGGTGATCCGGGCCGCTGCGCGACGACGTGAGCGGCGCATCAGGAGCACGACGGCGTCGGCCGGACGCGTCGACGAGGACGTCGGGCGGACCGCCGGCAGCGACTCGGACATGGGTCTCCTTGATGAGAACGGATCTCATTAGTACCAGATCCGGGCGCAGGAGACACAACCGCGTCGTCGAGCCGGACACGGCCAGGACGAGAGCGGAGGGGGTCGCGCGCCCACCACTGGCCCCGATCACGGGCCACTCCCCCCGATGGACGACTCCGACTCCCGGACGATTCCACCCCTGACCCGGCCCACGAGGCGACCACGGGTCCTACCGTGAGCAGCATGCCGAACCTGCTGCGGGCCTCCATCGTGCCGGCCGTCGCCCTGGCCCTCCTCGCCGCCTGGGTCGCGACGCAACACGGCCAGTTCACCGTGGACGTCCCCCTGCGGGAGGACACCTTCGCCACGAACCCGTACGCGGTCCTGGCCATGGTCGGGTACACCGCGGCACTCGGCCTGGCGCGCCTGCGGCCGACCTGGGCCGTCGTCGGCACGGTGCTGCTGGTGACCCTGCAACTGCTCTTCTGGCCCGCCCGGTTCAGCCAGGCGAGCTGGGTCGGCTACGTGGTCCTCCTGCCGCTTCCCGCGCTCGTCGCGCGGTCTGCTGATCCCGCTCACCGACGTCGGCTGCTCGCCGGCGTCCTGGCCGCTGCGGTCGGTGTCGGCGCGCTGCTGACCGTTCCGACGGTCTCGCTGTCCGGCCGGTGGGGCACGGTCAACGGCCTCCCGTGGGGTGGCCGGATCGCCAGTGACATCGCGGTGTGGGTCGTCGTTTCGGTCGCGGCCGCAGCGCTGTCCTGGAGGATCGGCGCACGTCGACCGGACACCGCACCGGTCCCGATCACCCCGGTGACGCACCATGCGGTGGTCGCGACACTGTCGAAGCGTGAGCGCGAGATCTTCCGGCTCCTCGCCGACGGCTGTTCCAACACCGACATCGCGCGGCAGGCGTACATCAGCGAGGCGACCGTGAAGACCCACGTCGGCAACATCCTGACCAAGCTCGACCTCGGGTCACGCAACGAGGTGATCGCGTTCGCGTACCGGAACGGTCTGATGGCGCCGGAAGGCGCGCAGTAACGGACGGGAGGCACGGTGCGGGCCCGCACCGTGCCTCCCGTCCGCGACGGCTCAGCTCACTTGCCGGCAGCCTCGTTGTAGTCCGCGATCTGCGCGGATGCCTGCTTCTCGGCCGTCCGCATGGTGGCGCGCACGTCCGCCCCCTCGACCACCCGGTTGAACGCGCCGATGACGGTCGCGCGGACGGTCGGGAACGCGCCGGTCACGCAGCCCGCCGCTGCGGTGCTCGACGGGTCGGCCGCCAGCTGCCTATACATGGCCGCGACGTTCGGGTCGGCGAGGGACTGCTTGCCGACGCTGGTCGACGCGGCTCCGGTGTTCATCGCCAGGTAGCCGGTCGCCTTCGCCCACTTCGCCTGCACCTCGGGCGTCTGCAGCCACTTCGCGAAGTCGTACGAAGCACGCTGCTCGGCGGACGAGTGTCCCTTGCCGGAGATCCAGAGCGCGTTGCCGCCGATGACCTGGCCCGCGTCCTTCGACGAGGCGGTGGTGGGGAACGTCGTGACGACGGACTTCGAGCCGTCCGGGTCGACGGTCGTGTAGGCGCCGGACGAGGTCATCAGCATGCCGACCTTGCCGCTGGCGAAGGCGGAGTTCATGGCGGAGGAGTCGGTGCCCGGGTTCAGCGCGACACCGTCCTGGTACAGCGACTGCAGCCGGGTCATGAAGCCGACCTGGGTGTCGGAGGTCAGGCTGACCCCGTCGACCTTCGTGGACCCGCGGCCGTTGTCCGGCGAGCAGAAGGGCTTGCCGCCGGAGGCCGAGAGCTCCTCGAGCATCCACGAGTCGGCCATGTTCATGCTGAAGCCGTAGGCGCCGGTCGCCTTGTGGATCGCCTCGGCCCAGGTCGCGACCTGGTCGAGGGTTGTCGGCGGGGACTTCGGGTCGAGTCCGGCCCGCTCGACGAGCGCCTTGTCGAGGTACAGGACGGGGACGGACACCGAGAACGGCATCGCTGCCAGTCCGTCCTTCCCGCTGTAGTAGCGCTTGGCGGCCGGGGCCATCGCCGAGGTGTCGACCTTCCCCAGGCTGGTGGGGGCGACGGTCTGGCCGGAGTCGATCATGAAGCCGGTCGACACGTCGTTCATCATGAGCAGGTCCGGCGTCGACGACGACTGCACGGCGGCGGTGTACTTCGTCTGCACCGCCGCGTAGTCACCCTGGTACGAGGCCTTGACGGTGGCGTGGTCGGCGTTGTGGGCGTTGTACTCGGACACCAGGGAGCCGAGTTCGGTGGCGGCGGGGCCGGCCATGGCGTGCCAGAAGTCGACGGTGACGGGACCGGACGAGGCGGCGGAGCCGGAGGCGGAGCACCCGGCGAGCGCCAGCACGGTGGCGGCGCCGAGGACGAGTGCGGCGGTGGAGCGTCGAGACGACATGGTGCTGCTTCCTGTTCGGGGTGAGGGTGGGAGCTGGGGCGGGGCGGGAGACGGGAGGGACGGACGGTCACGTGAGCGCGTCGGCGGTCACCGCTGCGCGGTGGCCGTGCAGTGCGCCGGTCACTGCAGTGCGCCGGTCACTTCAGTGCGCCGGCGGTCAGGCCACCGGCCAGGAACCGCTGGGCGACGAGGACCAGGACGAGCACCGGCAGGGTGACCATCGCGGCGCCGGCCAGGACGACACCGACGTCGGACGCCTGGGCGTCGGCGAGTTGGGCGATGCCGACCTGCACGGTCCGGTTCTCCGGCGAGTTCGTGACGAGCAGCGGCCAGAAGAACCCGTTCCACGCGGCCGTGGCGCTGACGAGGGTGACGGACACCAGGGTCGGCCGGGTGATCGGCAGCAGCATCGACCGGATGAACCGGAAGTGGCCGGCGCCGTCGAGCACCGCGGCTTCACGCAGTTCGTCGGGGAAGCTCAGGAACGCCTGCCGGAACAGGAAGATCGTCAGCGCCGACGCGACGAACGGCAGGAACACCACGAGCAGGGTGTCGATGATGTGCCACGACGAGACGGTCAGGTAGTTCGCGATCAGGGTCGTCTCGCCGGGGATCATCATGCTGGCGAGCAGGACGAGGAACAGCGCCCGGGTGCCGCGGAGTCGGCAGAACACCAGCGCGTAGGCGGTCATGATGCCGATCACGACCTGCAGCACCGTCTGGCAGAACGTCACCAGCACGCTGTTGAGGAACTGACGTCCGAGCGGCACGACCTGGGTCGCACGGACCAGGTTGTCGAGCGTCAGGTGGACGGGCAGCAGGCCGGGCAGCCCCTGGTCGAGGTACTCGTTCGGAGTGAGGGCGCCCTCGAACACGTAGTACAGCGGGAAGCACACGACCACGACGGCGGCGATCAGCCAGGCGTAGACGAGGGCGCTGCGGAAGCGCCGGGCGGTGACGGGTCGCATCAGTAGTTCACCCGCTTCTCGAGCACACCGAACTGCACGAGGGACAGCCCGAGGACGAGCAGGAACAGCACGACGCCGAGCGCTGCCGCCAGCCCGAAGTTCGCGCTCGCCGAGCCGAACGCCTGCTGGTAGATCGCGTAGACGAGCGTGCGGGAGGAGTCGGCCGGGCCTCCCGAGGTGAGGATCTGGATCTGGCCGAACGTGGTGAGCGCCTCGACGGTGCCGGTGACCACGACGAAGAACAGGGTCGGCGTGACCAGCGGCAGCGACACCGACCAGAAGGTGCGGACCGGGCCGGCGCCGTCGAGCTGTGCGGCCTCGACGACCTGCGGGTCGATCGCCCCGAAGGCCCCGACGAGCAGCAGCACGGTGAACCCGAGCGAGCCCCAGACGGTGACGAGGACGACGCTCGCCAGCGCCCAGTGCGTGTCCGTCAGCCACGGGATCCCCTGACCGCCGAGCTGCCGGATCACGGTGTTCACCAGGCCGGTACCGGGGGCGAGCATCGTCGCGAAGGCGACCGACCCCGCTGACACCGACACGACCATCGGCGAGGTGAGCAGTGCCCGGAAGACCGGCATCCCGCGCAGCTTCGCGGTGAGCGGCACGACGATGAGCAGTCCGAACACGATGCGGCCGGCGACCACGCCGACGCAGAACAGCGCCGTGTTGAGCATCGTCCGGGCGAAGGCCGGGTCGGTGAAGGTCCGGACGTAGTTCTGCAGTCCGACCGATCCGGCGGGCTGGCCGAAGATGTCGGTGCCCTGCGTGCTGAGGACGATGACGCGGACGAGCGGGTAGAAGACGAACACGCCGAACACGACCGACGCCGGCAGGAGCAGGGCCATGCCGACGCGGCGATCGGACCGCAGCCAGGACCGGGTCGTCCTGGCGGGGCGGGCGGGACCGGCGAGCAGGCCGGGCCGGACGGACACCGTCATGTCGAGCAACCTTCGGGTAGGGAACGTTCCCTATCCGGGAACGGTGTCCACTGTGCGGGTGGTCGGAGGAACCGGTCAAGCGACGTCAGCGACCCGCCGCCGTCCGTTCACACCGCGTTCAACGGACGAACCACGGCGGCGGTCGACGCACCCCCGGTGTTCACCTCCGGTTCGGCTCGGAGCACCGCGTGGTACCCCGTCCAGGACCGGCCACGTCGTAGACCGGTCCCATGTCGTCGCCCGCCACGCCCGCCGTCTCCCCCACCCCCGCCGCGCTCCGTGCCGCCGCCGAGTCCGCCTGCCGCACGGTCGCCCCGCAGCTGCTCCAGGCGTTCCGGTCGGACATGGCGATCACCACGAAGCGCGACGCCCACGACGTCGTCACGGTGCACGACCGTGCCGCGGAGGAGACCATCACCACCGCGCTGACCAGGGCCTTCCCCGGGTCGGTGGTGCTCGGGGAGGAGGGCGGCAGCACCGGTGACGCGTCCCTCCGGTGGGTCGTGGACCCGATCGACGGCACCGCGAACTTCGCCCGGGGGCTGGCCTACTGGTGCGTCTCGATCGCCGCCGAGGTCGACGGGGTCGTCGTCGCCGGCGCCGTGTACGACCCGGTCGCCGACCACCTGTTCGCCGCCGACGACGCCGGCGCGACCCTGGACGGCGCACCGATCCGGTCCGTGTCCCTGCCCGAGGACGCTGCGACCGTGCTGACCAGCTTCCCGGTGCAGCAGGACCTGGAACTCCTCGGCGAGGAGGCTGCACTCGCCCTGGTCCGTGACCTCACGCTCCGGTACCGGCACCACCACAGCACCGGCAGCGGTGCGCTGAACCTCGCGCACGTGGCCGCCGGCTGGTCGGACGTCACGATGGGCTTCGCCACCCACCCGTGGGACGTCGCCGCGGGTGCGCTCGTGCTCGAGCGTGCGGGCGGTTGGTTCCGCGGGTTCACCTCCGGCGTCGCGACCGACCCGACACACCGGGCCGAGGACTACGTGGCGGCCGGCGGTGGCGTCGACCACCGGGTCCTGGTCGAGCGGGTGCAGCAGCTCTCGAGCACGATCACGCCACCGCTCGACCGTCAGGGTCGGTCCGCGGTCTAGGGTCCCGATGTGAGCACCAGCGCAGCCCAGGCATCGGCCTTCTTCGACGAGGTCGGTCGCGCGGAGTCCGTGTGGACCGTCAAGGACGACGGCGGCGTTCCCGCTCCCCTCGGCGCTGTCGGCCGACGGGCGATGCCCTTCTGGTCGCGACGGTCCAGGGCGGAACGGGTCATCGGCACCGCGGCCGCCTACTCCGGCTTCCGACCGTCGGAGATAGCGCTCCGGGACTTCGTCGACCGATGGCTGCCGGGACTCGAGCGGGACGGCATCGACGTCGGACTGAACTGGTCGGGATCTCGTGCCACCGGGTACGACCTGACGCCCCGGGAGGTGCTGGCCCGGTTGACCGAACAGGACGCCGGCTCAGAACGACGCGCGTACACCGAGGCGTTCCTCGCGCACCTGCAGCACCTGTTCACGACCGACACGGACTGGAACGACGGCATGCAGTGGGTCGCCGGCCGCGCGCTGACCGACGACGTCGCCGTCGTGCTCCACCGCGACCGCCCGGGAGGCCCGGTCCTCGGCCGCCGCTACGACCTGGCCGCCGAACGTGCGCTGTTCACGGACGACAGCGCCGAAGCGATCGCCGGCGAGGCCTGGACCGGCGACTTCGTCGACCCGTCCGGACCGGGTGAGCTCCTCCCGGTGGACTGGGCCGACGGGCTCTGCGACGACCCACGGAGCGTGCAGTGGATCGGAGCAACGCCGGGAGGACCGGGGCCGGGTCAGGACGGCTCCGGTGCGGTCAGAAGACCGCGATGGGGTTGACCGGGACGCCGGTCAGTCCGGGGACCCGGGGCGGCGCGACGCTGAGCAGGAAGTCGTAGCGGCCGAGGCCGACGCAGGTGGAGGCGAGTTCGTCGACGGCGGCACTGTCGATGAGGGGCATGCCGAGGCGGGCGAGCCCGATCATGTGCAGCGGCATCGGGATGCTCGGGTCCACCGGCGGGAAGGTGTCGCTGACGTCGCCGGCGTACAGGGCGATGCCGTGCTCGTGCATCCAGGTGACGGCGTCGACCGTCATCCCGGGGCCGGACTCGCGGTGGTCCCAGGAGAACCGCCACCCGCTGCGGACCACGAGGGCGTCGCCGGGCCGTACGTCGAGGGCCCAAAGGTCCGCCGCGGCCTGGAGGTCGGCTGCGGTGATCGGGTGGCCGGCGGGCAGCTTCGACCCGGGCGCCAGGTCCAGGAGCACACCGCGGGTGACGATGCCGGCAGCGAACGCCGCCGTGGAGCCGTGCGCGACGCCTCCGGCGGTGACCGCCTCGCCGAGCGGCCGGTCCGGGTACACGGAGCCGTCGACCGGCATGTGTGCGACGGCGTCGATGTGCGTCAGCGCGGGGTGGTGCGGGGTGACGACGAGCACTTCCGACATGCCCATCGGCGGGGTGCCGGTGTGGAGCAGTGCCTGCTGGACGGGCGGCGACGGCGGGGCGGGAGGCGCGAAGGGGCCGCCGAGCATCGAGGCGGGTTCGGTCGGGAGGGCGAGCGACACCCACGTGCCAGTCCGGACGCATGCGGCTGCCCGCGCCAGCGCGTCGGCGTCGATGAGGTTCAGGGTGCCGCGCTGGTCGTCGGCGCCCCACCGTCCACGGTTGTCGGGGAGGTCGGGGAGGTCGGTGTGGGTCATGGCGGTCCTGTCGATTCGACGTGGGCCCGGCGAGCGAGCAGACTCACCGGGAGACCTGCAGAAGCAGGAACCTGCAACCTACTCCTACTAACAGGTTCCTGCTAGTGAGGATCACGGGAGGGACCGCATGAACGACGACCGACGCGACGGACTGGACGCGATCCTGGGATGGAACGCGGTGAAGGTCGCACGCCTGATCGGCACCCAGATCACCACCGCGCTGGCCGAACAGGACCTCTCTCTGGTGCAGTTCGGCGTGCTCTCGACCCTGGCGAGCAGCGGCGGGCAACGCACCTCGGCGGAGATCGCCCGCGCGGTGTTCGTCCGTCCGCAGACGATGTCCGAGGTGCTCGACGGCATGGAGCGCCGCGATCTGGTCCGCCGCGTCGGCACGCGCGTCCGTGGCCGGCGGAACCCCGTCGCGATCACGGAGGCCGGCACGGCGGCCTTCGACACCGCATACACGATCGCGATGCGCACGAACGACCTCAGCGCCTACGGGATGACCGATGCGGAGAGTGCACAGCTGAACGGCCTGCTCATCGCGGTCGTCGACGGGTCCGGCGACGCCGTGGGCGAGGCTGCGGCTGACGGGTGACGCCTCCCGCGGGGTGCGATCAACCGGGTCCGTCGCTCGCAGCCGCCAGGAGCGGCACCACGACGTCGGACAGCGGAGTCGGGACGCCGTGTCGACGTCCGAGGCGCTGCACCACGCCGTTCCGGGCGTCCCACTCAAGCGGCAGGCCCGCGGTGCGGTCGGCGAGGATCGGCGTCCCGGGCACGGCCTCCGTCCGGACCGGCCCCGGCCAGCCGCCTTGCGCACGACGCCCGCCCGCTCCGTGCCGGACGAGCCGTATCCTGACTCCCTGGTCGCCGTCGCCGCTGCAGGGCCCCGCCACGGGGCACCCCGCCACCGCAGCAGGCCCCGGCCGGCCACGGAGGGAACTGTCATGAGCATGGAAGGCGTGGCCTGGAGCTCGCTCTACAAGATCTCGACCGCCAGGGACGGCAAGCACGGCATCTCCCGTGAGTCCGTGCGGCGGATCCTGACGTTCGCCGTGCCCTACCGCGCGAAGCTCCTCGTCTTCATCGTGCTGTCCGTCGTGGGGGCGTTCCTGGCGGTCGCGACGCCGGTGCTCGCCGGCCAGGTCGTCGACGTCATCGCGGCCCGGGGCGCCGTCGGCACCATCGTCTGGCTCGCCGTCGTCATCGCCCTGGTGGCCGTCGCCGACGCCGCCACGTCGCTGGTGACCCGCTGGTACTCGGCGCGGATCGGTGAGGGCGTGATCCTGGACCTCCGCACCGCCGTGTTCAACCACGTGCAGAAGATGCCGATCGCCTTCTTCACCCGCACCCGGACGGGCGCGCTCGTGAGCCGGCTCAACAACGACGTGATCGGCGCGCAGCAGGCCTTCAGCGGCACGCTGTCCGGCGTGGTCACGAACGTCGTGGCGCTGGTCCTGACCCTGGTCGTGATGCTCAGCACCTCCTGGCTGGTGACGGTGCTCGCGGTGGTCATGCTCCCGGTCTTCCTCATCCCCGCACGCCGGATGGGCAGCCGCCTGGCTGCGCTCCGCCGCGAGGCCGCCGACCACAACTCGGCGATGAGCACGCAGATGACCGAGCGGTTCTCGGCGCCGGGTGCCACCCTCGTCAAGCTGTTCGGCCGCCCCGACGAAGAGGCCGAGGAGTTCCGCGTCCGCGCCGCCCGCGTCCGCGACATCGGGGTCCGGAGCGCACTGCTGCAGTTCGTCTTCGTCACCGCACTCACCCTGGTCTCCGCGCTCGCCCTCGCGCTCGTCTACGGGGTCGGTGGTTCCCTCGCCCTCGGCGGCCAGCTGAACACCGGCGACGTGGTCACCCTGGCCCTCCTGCTCACCCGCCTCTACGCGCCGCTGACCAGCCTGGCGAACGCCCGGGTCGAGATCATGAGCGCCGTGGTCAGCTTCGAGCGCGTCTTCGAGGTGCTCGACCTCGAACCGCTCATCCAGGAGAAGCCCGACGCCGTCACGATCCCCGACGGTCCGGTCGCGGTCGAGTTCGACGACGTGCGCTTCGCCTACCCGTCCGCCGACAAGGTCTCCCTGGCGTCACTCGAGGAGGTCTCCACGCTGGACACCCGCGGTGGCGACGAGGTCCTGCACGGGGTCTCGTTCCGGATCGAGCCGGGGCAGACCGTCGCCCTGGTCGGCACGTCCGGTGCGGGCAAGTCCACGGTCGCGCAGCTCCTGTCGCGCCTGTACGACGTCGACAGCGGCGCCGTCCGGCTCGCCGGCACGGACGTCCGCGACGTCACGTTCAGCTCGATGCGGCACACGATGGGCATGGTGACGCAGGACGGCCACCTGTTCCACGAGACCATCCGCTCGAACCTGCGGCTCGCCCGGCCCGAGGCCACCGACGACGAGGTGTGGGACGCCGTCCGGCGGGCCCGCCTCGAGCCGCTCATCCGGTCCCTGCCGGACCAGCTCGACACCATGGTGGGTGAGCGTGGCTACCGGCTGTCCGGTGGTGAGCGTCAGCGCATGACCATCGCACGGCTCCTTCTCGCGCAGCCGCGGGTCGTCATCCTCGACGAGGCGACGGCCGCCCTGGACTCGACGTCCGAGGCCGCCGTGCAGGCCGCCCTGAGCGAGGCGCTCGAGGGCCGGACCGCGATGGTGATCGCCCACCGCCTCTCCACCATCCGCAGCGCGGACCTGATCCTGGTGGTCGAGGACGGCTCGATCGTGGAGCGCGGAACGCACGAGGAACTGCTCGCCGCGGGTGGACGGTACGAGGAGCTGCACCGGACGCAGTTCGCGGTGCAGAAGGAAGCCGCGGCGGACGAGGAAGCGATCGGCGCGGTCTAGCCCTCCGAAGGCACCGACCGCGGCCGGCACCGCGGCACGAGCACGGTCGGCAGCACCTCGTGTCGGACCACACGCCGACCCCGCAGCCGTTCGACGACGAGTTCGACGACCCGTGCCCCCATCCGCCGACACGGCTGCCCGACGGTCGTCAGGTCCAACCGTTCCGCCAGCGCGGTGCCGTCGAACCCGGTGACGGCGGCCACCTCCGGCAGGTCGGTCCCGGCTGCGCGGACGGCCGCCAGCAGCCGTCCCGCGGTCGCGTCGTTCGCCGCGACGAACGCGGTCACGCCGTTGTCCAGGAAGCTCCGCACCCGTCCGGGCTCGGCGACGAGCACGTCGATGTCCGCCGTGCACCGGTCCGCCGTCGCCTGGAGTCGGCCCGACACCTCGGCGTGCACCCGCCCGCGCCGCGTGGTCGACGGGAACGCGGACTCCGCCACGAAGCAGGTCCGGACGTGCCCGAGCGACGCCAGGTACAGCAGCAGTTCCCGCATGCCCGACTCCTCGTCGACGCTCACGGTGTCGATCCCGGTACCGGCCAGGAGGCCCGCCCCCGATCCGAGGACCGCCACCGGTACCCGCCGCGCGGCCGACACGACCCGCGCCCGCGGGAGACGACTGCTCACCACCGCGACCCCGAGGACACCGTCGGCCGTCCCGGCGGAGGCGACCAGGGCCTCCAGTCCGGCGGCCAGCCGCGCGTCGTCGCGACCCGCGTCGACGACCCGGACGGCGAACCCGAAGGTCGCGGCGGTCTCCCGCGCACTCGCCAGCACCTCGGCGTGGAACGGGTGTGCCGCGTCGGTGACGAGCACCCCGATGACGAGCGGGTCGCCGGAGGCGCGTCGCCGCGCCAGGGCACCGACCGGGAGGCCCAGCTCGTCCGCCGCGCGCACCACCCGTTCCCGACACGGCACGGACACCCCGTCGTCGCCGCGGAGGGCCAGGGAGACGAGCGACCGGGACAGCCCGGTCGCCTGAGCCACCTCGGCGAGGGTGACCGTCATCGACCGGTGAGGGTCCAGGTGTGGACGTGCTCCCAGGTCATCGTGTGCCACCAACGGCCGCTCCAGTCCGGGCTGGCCGTCCGGTAGAGGACGACGGTGTCGCCGCGGAAGCCGGACGGCACGTCGATGTCGAGGTCGCGGATGAACGCACCGACCTCGTCGCGCAGGTCCGGGCGGCCGTAGAGGTCGTGGGACGCGAGCGAGAGGTGTGCGCGCCACTTCTCCGGCAGGAAGTCGTTCGACGGCGGCGAGTCCATGGTCCGACGGAAGGGGTCGACCGCGGCGTCGACGTCCGCGGCGAGCTGGACGAAGTCCTGGTTCAGGGTTCCGTCGGGGCGTTCGGCGACGTCGTACACGTACCCGATGCCCTGTCCACGGACGCCGGCGTTGTGGACGTCGAACGCCGGACGGTCGGCGAGCAGGGTCGTCAGCGCCTGCACGACCTCGGTGACGTCGCGGCCGAACGGCTGGCTGCCGACCAGGGTGGCGTGCGGCGGGAACGCGCCGGCGGACACCAGGCCGTACTGGGCGCGGAGCTGGTCGGTGACGACCGTGACGGCGCGGCAGGTGCGGGCATCGGGGCGCAGGTAGACGCCGTAGCGGTACGGGTCGGTGGCGTCGAGCGGCAGGCGGGTGGAGACGGCGGGGTCGGGCTGGGACATGGGATCCGTTCGGTCGAGCACGTTTAGGGAACGTTCCCCATCGTGGTCGGGAGCACACCGCCGTGGTCGTCTGGACGGCGACGAGCAGGTGAACGGGTGGTGACGCGAGCGGGCGCCGCGCGGCCGTGCCGCCGTGCTGCTCAGCGCGGAGCGAGCGTCCGACCGGGCACGAGCGTGCCGTCGATGGCGGTGTGCGTCGCCCGCGAGGTCACCCCGTCGATCTGGTCCACGACGTCGTCCACCGACAGGGACCCGATCACGTCGAGCGGCTGCCGCCACGAGGTGATGCCGAACAGCTCCGTGGCGAAGGGCATGATGCCGTCGTACCCGGTGACGGACAGGTCCTCCGGCGCCCGGAGCCCGCGGCGGCGCATCGCCTCGAGGACACCGACGGCCCAGTGGTCGCTCGGGGCCATGATCGCCGTCACGCCCCCGACCGCCACCACGTGGTCCACGGCGGAGTCCAGCCGGCGCGGGTCGTCGCCGTGGTCCTCCAGGCGGACCAGCACCACGTCGACACCCCGCGCGCCCAGCTGCCGGGCCATCGCATCCGTCCGGGCCGACTGCGTCAGCGACCCCGACCGGGCGACCGTGAAGACCGCGACCCGCTCGTGGCCGAGGTCCGCCACCCGGTCCGCCAGCGCCGTCCCGCCACCGTGCTCGTCGCAGTAGACGCTGCTGACCGACTCGTCGCGCTCCGGACGCCCGGCGACCACCGTGGGGATCCGCTGCGCGAACGGCAGGACGTCCTCGACGGGCAGGGCGCCGCTGCAGACGATGAGTCCCTCGACCCGCAGCGCGACGAGCGTCTCGAGCGCACGCCGTTCCTCCTCGATCGAGAACGACCCGGCTCCGGTCGCGGTGACCACCCGGTACCCGCGCTCGGCGGCGCGCAACTGGAACGCGGTCAGCAGGTGCCCGTAGAACGGGGTGGAGGCGTCGCGCACGAACGCGCCGACCGTGTGGGTCCGGTGCGCCGACATGCCCCGGGCGTTGGCGTTCGCCACGTACCCGAGGTCGCGGGCGGCCTGCTTCACCCGCTCGACCGTCGCCGGCGCGACCCCGTAGGCCCCGGCGAGCGCCCGCGAGACGACGGACTTCGAGACGCCGGCGGCAGCGGCGACGTCGAGGATCGTCGGGACGGCGTGGCTCATGCCCGGGCCCGTCGTGTGGTCATCCCCTCACGGTAGCGGGCACAGCGCACCCCTCGACGAGGAGCAGCGCCGATGGCCATCCTGAGCGCTGGCTCACCGCGCAGAAAGTCTGCCGTCGCGCACTGTTCACCGAACGGCCCGGACGGACCCCGATCGTTCTCGGTACCCGCCGTGTCGCCGACCCCCTGGTCGCAGGCGGACACGTACCCGTACCCGAACGAGGAGCCCCGTGCCCAACCGTCCCGCCCGAGCACACGCGCTGTTCCGAGCCGCGTCCATCGCCACCGCTGCCGCCGCCGTCCTCGGCTCCGTCTGCCTCTCGACCACCACGGCGAGCGCCGACACCGGCCTGCAGCCCGCGTTCACCGCGCAGGACCACCCCGTCACCGACGTCCCCGGCATGGTGAACGGCCGCGAGCTCGGCGCCTTCACCGGGCTCGACGGACGCCGTGTCGACGCGACGCGGCTGATCCGCTCCGAGTCGCTCGACAAGGTCACGGCCGCCGGCGCCCAGACGCTCGCGGGCAAGTACCACGTGGACCTCGTCGTCGACCTCCGCACGCCCGGTCAGGTGGCGGCGAAGCCCGACGTGACGATCCCGGGCGCGAAGGTCGTCGACATCTCGATGTTCGGCGCCGACGGCGACTACCCGGACGACACCGTGATGTACCACGACCTCACCGACAAGGGCTACGTCGACGCTGCGGACCGTGGCCCGATGATCAGCGCCTACGCCCAGGTGCTCCAGATCCTGGCGACGCACACGACCGGCACCGTGCTGCTCCACTGCTCCCACGGCATGGACCGCACCGGCACCGTCATCGACCTGCTCGACCGGGTCCTGGGCGTCGACAGCGCGGACGTCCTGCACGACTACCTGCTCTCGAACACCCAGCTCGGCGTCACGTGGGCCACCCCGCAGCTGCTGCAGGGCACCTTCGAGCACGACGTGGCGACGAAGTACGCGGGCATGGACTCGTACCTGTCCAAGACCATCGGCGTCACCCCGGCCGAGGTCGCGGCCCTCCGCGCCCGGTTCCTCGTCTCCGACGACGCCTCGGCCTCGGCCGTCACCGTCGGGGGCGTCACCGTGCCGCTCGCCGCTGCCGCGACCCCGACCGGCGCGACCGTCACCGCACCCCTCACCGCGCTGACCGCCGCCGACGTGCACGTCACGACGACGAACTCGGCAGCGACCTCCTCGGTGGCCGTCACCGGTCGCAGCGCCGTCGTCACGGTGACCGCGGCGGACGGCACGACGACGAAGCAGTACCGCGTCACCGTGCGGCAGCCTGCCCTGTCCGTCGTCGCGAACGGCCCCGCCGCCCACGGCCCGTTCGCGCCCGGCTCCGCCGTGACGATCACGAGCGCCGGACTCACCCCGGGTGCGGTCTACTCGGTCGTCGTGCACTCCACCCCGCGGGTGATCGGCACGGTCACCGCGACGGCAGCCGGGACCGTCTCGGCCTCCGTCGTCCTGCCGGCCGACCTGGCCGCCGGGGCGCACACGCTGTTCCTGGCCGACGCGCGGGGGACCGCCGTCACCACCGCGGCACGCGTCGTCCTGGTCGCCCGCTCGGCGACCGGGACCACCACGACCCGCGGGGGGACGACCGTGGCGACCGTCCCGGTCCGGTCCTCCTCGGCAGCGGGTCCGTCCGTCGCCACGGGCGGCACGGTCGTGGCCAGCCCCGCCGACGGCGGCGTCCTGCCGTGGGTCCTGCTCGGCGGTCTCGGATCGGCCCTCCTCGCCGGCCTCGGCGTGCTCCGCCTGCGCGGCCGGGTCCGCAACGGCCGGGTCAGCAACGGCCAGTTCCGCAGCGGCCGCTGAGTCGTGACGACACGACACACGACGAAGCGGTGGCGCCGGGGATCCGTCCTCGGCGCCGCCGCCGGCGTGCTGGCGGCGGGGATGGTCGTCACCGCGATCGTCGGCCTGACGCTCCCCCACACCCGCCAGACGGGAGGCCCGCCCACCCTCGACCTCGCCGGCCACCCCGTGCAGGTGGACGGCCCCGCCCCCGCCCCGAGCGCGTCCGCGACGCCCTCCGGGGTCGGCCGCTTCGCGGCCCCGTCCGTCGGTCTGGACGTGCCCCTCGGTGCCCTGAGCGTCGTCGACGACGTGGTCGAGCCTCCCGGCTTCACCTCGGCGTACTGGGTGCGGAACCTCGGCGTCGCCCCCACCGACGCGGCCCACGGCACCGTGTTCGTCGCGATGCACTCCCTGCGCGGCGGCGGTGTCGGGCCCGGGAACGCGCTCATCGACGTCGCGGCGGGGCGCCCGCGCATCGCGACGGGGGCGGCGATCACCGTCGACGACGTCCGCTACCGCGTCAGCCGCACCGAGACGGTCGGCAAAGGGGACATCCACGCCGACGCCGAGGTCTGGGCGAACACGCCGGGGCGGCTCGTCGTGATCACGTGCCTGCAGCGTGCGGACGGTGAGCGGTCGGTCAGCAACGTGGTGGTCGAGGCCGTGCGGGCGTGATGCCCTTCCTCGACGCTGACGCGCAGCACCGCCCAGGAAGATGACCCCGTGCGTCGCGTCCCCCTGATCACCACCGGCCTGGTCCTCGCCGTCGTCGTCGGTGGCGTGATCGTCGTCGGTGCGCCCGGCCGCTCCGGCCCGCAGGCGCCCCTGCCGTCGTCCAGCGCCTCGGCCCGGACGGTCGCCCGGGCGTTCCTCGACGCCGCGGTCCGCCGCGACTGCCACGGCATGCGGGCCCTCTCCGCCCCGGACGACACGGACTGGTGCCCGGCCAGCCTGTGGCAGCAGTGGACCGGCGAGGGCGACCCGACGATGGACGCCTGGTCCGCCCTGCAGCGCACGACGGCAGCGGCCGACCGGCAGCAGTGCTTCGAGTTCGGGACACGCGAGACCGGTCTCACCGGCATGGAGCCGGGGGCGGACACGTGGGGCCTCTGCCTGCGCCACCACGCCGACGGCTGGCGGGTCGTCAGCGAAGGTGTCGGCTGACCGGTCCGCCTGCCCCTGCCGGGAGGCCCGTGGCACCGCCCGCCCCGCCGGTCACGCCGTCGGGGACCCACCGTCCAGGTCAGCGCATTGCCGCGAACAGCACGTCGGCCACCTGCGGCAGCTCGGTGCGGAACGACCACTGCACGGTGTTCCAGTCGTGCCCGCTGCCCGGTGCGAGCGCCACGGTGGCGTGGGCTCCCGCGGCCCGCGCTGCCCGTGCGAGCACCTGGGCGTTGTCGCTGAACTCGCGGTCGGAGGACCCCGCCGTCAGCCAGAGCGCGTGCCCGCCGAGCCCGTTCGCCCGCATCTGCGCGATCGGACCGGCGGCCTTCCACGCTGCGACGGAACCGCCGAAGGCCCGGTCGGCACTGTGCTGCGGGTTCTGGTCGATCGGGTGCAGTTCACTCGAGACCGCGAGCACGGGTCCGAACCGGTCGGGCTGCGCGGTGACGAACTGCATCGCGCAGGTCGCCCCCTGTGAGAACCCGGCGAGGCCCCAGGCGTGCCGGTCGGTGGTGACCGGCAGGTGTGCGGTGAGCCAGCGCGGGACGTCCTCGGTGACGTAGGTCCGGGCCTTCCCGAGCTCGGAGTCGACGCACATCGTGTTCAGCCCGGGCGCCGACAGCTGGTCGACGGAGACGACGATCGGGGCGCGGCCCTGGTGCGCTGCGGCGTAGGCGTCGAGTGCCTTGTCCAGCTGTCCGGCGGTGAACAGGTCGCTCGGGGCGCCGGGCTGCCCGGAGAACGCGAGCACGACGGGCAGCTTCCGGGGATCCCGGACCAGGGCGGCCGGCGGCAGGTACACGACGGCCGGTCGGGCGTCGAAGCCGGAGCGCTGCCCCGGGATGTCGATCGTGCGGACCTCGCCGACGGCGGGCGGCGCGGCAGCGGGAGCGGCGGCGAGGTCGAGCTCCGGGTAGGGGTCCTTCTGCACCACGGTGCCGAGCGTCGGGTACATCGCGAACTCGACGTTCACCCCGAGGGCGGGCACCAGCAGCGCGGCCGGCACGAGCACCGCGGCCAGCACGCGACGCCAGCCACCGCCCTGCACCAGCCCGACGACCGCGATGCCGAGCGCGGCGGCAGCCACGGCGACCCACATCCGGGTGATCGGACTGAGCGCGACGCCGAACACGTTCATCAGGTCGCTGAGCACCCAGCAGACGACGAGCACGACCACGGCTGCGCCCGCGGCGACGGCGGCGCGGAGTCCGGCTCGACGCCAGGCTGCCCGTGAGCGCAGCGCGCCGAGGGCCGGCAGGAAGACGGCGACCGTCAGCAGGGTGAACCCGACGTCCAGGGGGACGAGCTTCGACGGGGCCTGCAGCTGGGTGGCGAGCAGCCACTCGGTCGGGCTCACCGGGCCGCCGCGCGGTGTGCCTGGCGCAGCGCCCAGAGGTGCTTCGGTCGCAGACCCGGCACGTACGCACCGGCCAGGGCGCGGGCGACGCGCGGCACGTGCAGCGGAGTCGGGACCACGATCCAGAGTGTCTCGTGCCGCGCTCCGAACTTCTCCTTGAAGCGCTGCAGGGACCTGAAGCCGTACACGGGTTCCAGCAGCCGGGCGACGAGCAGCGATCCGCGGGTGACGAGCGACCCGGCGCCGGCGTGGGCGGCCAGCGGCGTGCCGGAGAGGCTGATCATGCGCAGTCCGGCGTCGCGGGCGCGGAGGGCGGTGCGGGCGATGAGGAACTCCATCACGCCGGGCATCCCGTCCTCGCCGCGGCGCATGACGTCGAGCGTGTACCCGGCGAGCGCGCCGCGTTCGTACACCGGCAGCCAGCTGGTGACCGCGGTGACGTGCCCGTCGGCAGCCACGGCCAGCATGAGCCGCACGTCCGGGTCGTCGAGTTCGTGGAAGCCACCGAGGGTGAACCCCATCTCGGGCAGTCGCCGGTCGGTCGCCCAGCGGGTGCAGATCGTCTCGACCTGGGCCCGCTGCTCGGCGTCGAGGGCGTCGAAGGTCGTCCACTCGTCGCGCACGCCCTCGCGGTCGGCGCGGTTCGAGGCCGTCCGGAGGTCCTGCCGCTTCTTGCCGCGCAGGTCGAACGACGTCACGTCGAGCACGGACTCCACACCGACGGGCAGGGACGTCCAGCCCTCGGCAGCGAGGATCTGCCGCACCGGCTCGTGCACGCTCGTGAACGCCGGCACCCAGCCGTTCCGTTCGCAGAAGGCCGCGAACGCGGACACCACCTCGGCACGGTCGTCGACGCAGCACGCCGGGTCCGAGACCGTCAGCGCCACGTCGCCGCAGACCCGGTAGGCCACGGCGCCGCGACCGCCCGGGTGTGTCCAGGTCGCGTTGCCGCGCCAGGTGCCCATGTGGCCGAGGGTGCCGGCGTCGCCGTCGCGGAGCATCCCGACGAAGGCGTCCCGTCCGTCCGCAGCGGCCCGGAACCGTCCACGGACCAGGGTGCCGCGGAGGGCGAGCACCGCCAGCAGCACGATCGCGGGCACGAGCCAGGCGCCGAGCAGGGTGACCTGCCACTCGATCGCGTCGAGTCCGATCCCCCGCCCCTGCACGGCGTCGTCGGTCATCGGTTCGATGAGGAACACGTCGGCCAGCACGGCGGTCAGCGTGATGAGCACGCCGACCGCCAGGTACACGCCGACCCGGCGGCCGCGCTGCACCAGCCACGCCGAGGCGAGCAGCAGGAACCCGACCACGACGACCGCGTGGTCGCTCATGGCGTCGGCGAAGACGGACAGCACGCCGTCCGGGTCCGGCACGACGGGCGTGACCAGCGTGCCGGCGCCGAGCGCGATGAGGGTCGCGACCACCCACGTGCGTGCGCTGACGGTGTCATGGGTGGACGGGCCTCCAGGACGGGAGGCGCGGCGCACCACGAACGCGCCCGCTGCGGTCCCGAGCAGGGTCGCCAGGGCACGGGCCAGGTCCGAGCCGTGGCCGGCGAAGAGCACCAGCGTCAGGACGACGGTCCAGAGCGCGGCCCGGGTGCGCCACCGGCGCTGGGCCGGCATCGCCGCGGAGGCGGCGCCGAGCAGCGCGGTCGCGACGGTCGACGGGGCGAAGAGCGGCTGGCCGACCGCCAGTTCGGCGTGCGCCTCGCCGAGCGCGGACCCGACGGTGACGGTGAGCAGGGTCCCGAGCACACCCAGCGTCGGCGCCAGCACGCCGATCACGAGGGTCCGGACCGATCCGAGAGACCGTTCGGCGAGTACCACCGTCAGCACCACGCCGAGGAGCGCCAGGCAGGCGACGGGCGGGTGGTGCGGGAAGTCCGGTTCGGCGTGCGCGATGCGCGCGGTGATGACGAGGACGACCGCGGTCACCGCCACGGCGACGGAGACCGGGAGGTGTCGGAGCCGTCCGACGAGCGCTGAGGGTGCCACGTTCTGATTGCAGCGGAACGAGCGCTCCGCGTCATCGACCCGCAGCGTGAACTCCGATGGCCGATCGGCCATCCGGGTCCGTCGACCGGAGGACCCGGGTCGGGCCGTTCCCGGGGGTCTCCGTCAGGGCTTCCGGGCCGCCGAGACGTGCGCGACCGGCAGCTGCAGGTGCAGCGCGAACCCGTCGTCGGGCTGCGGTCCGGACTGCATGCTGCCGCCGAGCAGGGACGCCCGCTCCCCCAGCCCGATCAGCCCGAGGCCGGACCCGGGCAGCTCCAGGCGGTCCGACCGGGCCGGGCCGTTGACGACGTCGACCAGGACCTCGTCGCCGTGCAGTCGCCCGCTCACCCGGACCAGGGCGCCGGGGGCGTGCTTGCGGGCGTTGGTCAGGCCCTCCTGCACGAACCGGTACACGGCACGCTGCAGCGGCTGCTCGAGGGTGTCGGGCAGGTCCACGTCGCAGCGGGTGTCGAGGCCGCTCTCGGCGACCAGTCGGGGCAGGTCGGCGAGCACCGGCTGCGGGGCGATCTGCCGGTCGGTCCCGCCGGAGGCACGCAGCACCTGGACCATGCCGCGCAGCTCCTGCAGGGTCACGACGCACAGCTGCCGGATCGTCCGGGCGAACCCGCGCTCGGCCTCGTCGCGTCCGGCCATCTGCATCGCCCCGGCCTGCACGGCGATCAGGGTGACCTGGTGGGCGACGACGTCGTGCATCTCCCGTGCCAGCAGTGCCCGCTCCCGCGAGAGTGCGACGGCCGCGGCCTGGCGGCGTTCGTCCTCCCGGGCCAGACGCGCCGCCGTCAGCTGTTCGGTCAGCCGCTCGCGCGTCCGCACGAGCAGCCCCACCGCGAGCGGCCCGAGGGCGAACAGCAGCGCGTAGACGACCGAGACGACGATCTCCGCCGGGGCCTGCGCCGGCCCGACGAACCCACTGAACCCCACGAACTGCACCAGCGCCGCCAGGAGCATGAGCCAGCGGCGGTCCGTGCGCTCCCCCAGCGTGAACAGCGCGATGCTGCCCGCGACCACCGCGGAACCGACGAACAGCGCGGGAACCGTCAGGGCGAACGCCAGCACCGGGAAGCGCCGGCGGATCAGCAGTCCGGCCGCGGCGAGCAGGGAGAGCACCGTGTCGACGGTCGTCGCTCCCGAGATGTCGAGCACCGCGTCGGCGACCGCAGCCGCGACGAACAGCAGGTCGACCAGCCACCAGGGTGCCCGGTGGGTGCGCACCCAGCGCAGGGCGACCTCGACGAGGTGGTCGAGCCTCCCGTCCGTCGCCGCGAGCACCCGACCGACGCGGGCCAGACGGGGACGCTCAGCCATCCAGCAGTCCTGCCTCGGCCGCACGCAGTGCGAGCTGGACCCGTGTCGGGACGGCGAACGCCGCCAGGAGGGCGCGGACGTCCTCCTTCACGGTGCCCGTGCTGACGCCGAGGCGCTGGCCGATGTCCGGGTTGCTCGCGCCGTCGGCGATCAGCCGCAGGACCGCACGCTCGCGGTCCGACAGGGACGGCGGCGGGGTCGCGGCCGAGGACCGGGCCGCGAACAGCGACCGGCGGTCCACCCCCGGCGCCAGGACGACTCCCCCGCGGGCCAGCACGCGGATGTACTCGGCGAGCCCCTCCGGGTCGGTGTCCTTGAGCAGGAACCCGGCGGCGCCGAGGTCCATCGCACGGCCGACGTACTCGTCGGTGTCGAACGTCGTGAGCATCGCGACCGCGGGGGGCTCCGGGAGGGTCTGCAGCTGGCGGAGGACCTCGAGCCCGTCGATCCGCGGCATCCGCACGTCGAGCAGCACCACGTCGGGAGCGTGCTCGCGGACCACCTGCACGGCGTCGACGTCACCCGTGGTTGCGACCACGTCGATGTCCGGCGCGGCACCCAGGATGAGTTCGAAGCCGTACCGGACGAGCGTCTCGTCATCGACGATCACGACGGTGGTCACGGCGGTCATCTTGGCATGCGGGGGCGGCGATCAGGGGTGCGGACGACCGATCGCACTGGTTGGCTTGACCGGAGGACGGCGATCACTGTGGGACGTCGACGACGCGACCACAGGGCAGGGGGACACGATGACCGGCGACGAACCGACGGGGCAGACCGCTTCCGACGTCGATCTCGGGACGGGTTGCTGACCGTGCGTCCACGGGGGGAACGAACCGGTCCGGTGATCGTCGTCGTCGGTGTGATGACCGCGGTCCTCGCCCTGACGGGGTGCAGCGGCGTCGGTCCGACAGGGTCGGAAGTCGCCAGGAGCGTCAGTACGGACGAGGCTCGGCGGTCGGTCGAGGACATCGTCGACCGGTCGGCGGCGGCGGTCGACGGCGACTGGCAGGTGTACAGCGGACCGGCGGTGGAGCAGTGCAACAAGGGGACCGGCGGAGACGGTGCGGCGTACACCTACATCAAGAATGTGGAAGGGGCGAGCGGTGATCCGGTCCAGGCCATCGCTGTTCTGAGGAAGCTGTGGGAAGCCGAGGGCATCACGACCGAGCCGTACAAGAGCCGGGGCTCGGATCCGCTCCTCGGCTTGCGAGGTGTCGGGGGGCCGACGACCTCCATCAGCTTCCTCGCGGCCGGCCAGCGCTACACGATCACCGCGGTGTCCGAGTGCGCCGACGGGGATGCCCTGGAGATGCAGGGCAACGGGGATTGACATCCGGCCGTCGATGCGGTTGAGCCTGGCTGTACGCCCCCACTGGCACGGCTAGGACAACGATCGTGCCGCCGCGAGTACATTCCCGTTGACCTACGCAAGATGCCCTCGCTCATCCCGAGCGAGGGCATCTCTGCGTCACCGCCGATCAGTCGAGCCAGCTGACCACACTCGGGTCGTCGATCAGACCGACCGCCCAGTCGACGTCCTTCGGCTCGCCGTCGCCCGACGGGTCGGTGATGTCGCTCAACCACGCTTCATTCGCGAGCCACTGCGCGGTCTCGCCGCCGAAGAGCGCCGAGTACGAGCGAAGTTCGTACAAGCGGCCGAGGACGGGCCCGTCCGGGCGATCTCGATAGAGGATCACCGCATCGTGCGGATCACGGACCCCACCGCCGATCCAGCTCATGTCCTCGTTCAGGAACGCGCTGTTCCTGAAACGGTCATGGACAGCATCGACGAACTGCTCTGCGAACTGGCGGTTGATCAATTCGGGAGCGGTCACTGTATGCCATCCCTTCGACGGATTGGATCATTTCGCCGGACTCGAGACGTTCGGCTCGATTGCGGTTCCTGCGAGTGGCTCGTAACTCGCAGTGTAGCTCTCGCCATCAGCCGGAGAAGCGGACGCGTCGAGCCTACTTGCGCGGAAGTCCGTTGGATTCGCAAGTGCCTTGTCCACCCAAGACGGGCAGTCTGTCGCTTTCGTGTCACTGATGCAGTAGGCCGTCATGACACCGATCTTCTGATCACGCAGGTTCACACCGTAGTACTCGTCGCGTTCCTCGTTGTTCATGATGACGCGGATCGGGATGCTGTCGGTGTACTCGCACTTCCCGTTGACGCATTCAATGCGGTTCGCGTACGCGTCATACCGACGGTGCAAGCCCTCAGCTGTGCCGCCGTTCGGGTTCCCCGTGGCGAACTTCAAAGAGGTGATCTTGTGGATGTTGTGCCGCTCGCGGATCTTCTTCATACCGAACCCCTTGCCTGAAGTCGCGTTGTAAGCTCCTTCACGCACGAAGACCTGCCGCCCCTTGGCGTCCTCCCAAGAGTCGAGGATGGTACTTCCTGGCGTTGCCGCGGCGGCCGATGCAGCCGGAATCCCCACGCCTGCCATGACGATCAGCGCCGCACTGACACCACTCAAGACGCGGGCGTGATGCTTCTTTTCGAGAACCATGACTTCCTCCCCGAGGGACTCCAAGGGAGTCCCTCTCCCCCGTCGTTCACCCCGATGCGACGGTAATTCGATCCCGCCAGCACTGGGTAAAAATGCCCTGAGTACCTCTGAGCCACCACTCAACAACCCAGCAGCGACTACGCCTGGCGCAGTAGAGAGGAGCCATCAAAACGATGGTCTCGTCCGACTCTCGCGCACCGACCTGCGCATGACGTTCTCGTGGTCAGGACGTGACGGGGGTCATCGGCGCGTAGAAGTCCTTCGCCGTGATCTGCGTGCCGTCGTTCGACGCAGCCGCGTTGCGCTGGTACTCCAGGTCGAGGACGTCGGACGGGTCGGTCACCGAGTAGGCGCACCAGCCCTCGCCGGACTGCCCCTGCTCGACCTTCGTCAGCGCCGGGTAGCCCGCGGCCTTCATCGCGTCCTCGACGACCGAGGTCGTGCCCTGTGACGTGTACGACTCCGTGCTGCCGTGGGCCTGCACACGGATCGCCAGGCAGTCCATCGTCGAGTAGTACTTGTCCCCCGCGGTCACGGCGACGTGGACCAGGACCTGCTCGTTGTCGTCCCGGTCCGCGAGCCCCGACTGCGCCGAGGTCCACGGGAAGTTCCGGACGACCTTGTCGGCCTGCACGGTGTGGCCCATCTGGTCGTCGGTGATCTTGTCCGACGTGACGTCGACCACACCGGACGCTGCGGCCTCGCTGGTCGGCGTCGGGGTCGGCGTCTGCTGTTCCGCGGCCTGGCTCTGCGACGGCTTCGCCGCGGCCTTGCTCGGCGCGGAGTCCCCCGACTGCGACGAGCAGCCGGCGAGTGCGGCGGTCACGACCGTGATCCCGACGACGGTGGTGAAGACGTGCTTGATCGACATGGTGTCCCCTCAGGTACTGCGCCGAGGGAACAGCTCCGCTCCCCCAGCGGTCGCCCCGGCTTCTGGTGAAGGCAGCCGAGACCACTCTTGACCGCACGCCCCACCGTGCACCCCGGTCGCCTTCGCAGGTCGGTCATGGAACCGGGGTGGTTCCACGCTACCGCCCGGCGCGGGGCGAGGAGTACAGCCTCGTCCTCGCGCGCAGGGGTCGGTCGTCCTGCGGTCACGACTGGCTGCTGACGGTCCGTGACCAGCAGCGCCTCCGGCCGGTGGGCACCGGTCAGGTGCCCACCGGCCGTCCGCGTCAGTCGCCGTACTCGCGGATGACGATGTCGGAGAAGGTGGCCGCTCCGCCGACGGAGTACAGCGAGATGCCGGTGTCCCCGGAGTCGAAGTCCACCTGGTTCGACAACACGACGGAGCCGGCATCGACGAACACTTCGACGCTCTGCGTGTCGACGAGGATGCGGAGGTGGACCGCCTGGGTCGCAGCAGGGACGGGAGCGACTGCACGGGTGTACGGGGCGAGTGCGAAACCGGCGCGATCGGAGGCCGCCCGGTCGACGTAGAGATCGCTGCCGGTCTTGCCGATGTCCGTGTGTCGGGTCCCGTCGACCGAACGACCGACGGAGACGCCGACGTCGGTGGCGTCGGTCCATGCGACGTCGAGCTCGATCTCGTAGGCCCGTGCGTTGTACGCCAGGACAGCGGAACCGTCGACGGACCGGCTCCCGATCGGGACGGTGCCGGTCGCTGCGTTCCGGAGCGCGGCGATGGGCGCGCTGAGGAGGCTGTACCGACCGTCCGACTGCTTCTGCAGCGTGATCTCACGGACGATCGAGTTCTGACCGTTGTACCCGTCGGAAGTGTCGGTCGGGACCTGTCGGTTGGCGTACTTCCAGTTGTTCATCCAGCCGATGCCGTACCGCTTCGTCGTCGGTGCCTCGTTCGCCGGCCACGTCACCGCGGCGTACCAGTCCCAGCCCCAGTCGAGCCACTGCGGCGTGAGGTCGTCAGCGGTGAAGAACGTCCCGTCCCAGGAGCCGGTCCAGTATGCGTAGGTGCACGGCAGTCCCTCGTTGTACGCGTCCATGCTGCCGCTGAAGACCCAGTGGGTGGTGCCGTCGTCAGCAGCGATCTGGAACAGGTCGGGGCACTCGATGCCGCCGAGGTCGTGGTCGGGGTAGTCGAAGTTGCGCTGCAGGGTCCAGTCGATGAGGTTCTTCGACGTGTAGAACGCCGCGTACCGCTGCCTGCCGATCACGCAGACCCACTCGTTGCGGGCGTCGTCCCAGGCGACCTTGGGGTCGCGGAACCACTCGGCGTTCGAGATCTCCGCATCGGTGGTCGCTGCGCGTCCGTCGTTGTTGACGATGACCGGCTCCGGTCGGGCAGTGAAGGTGAAGCCGCCGTCAGTGGACCAGAAGAGGTACTGCTCCTGGTACTTGCGGACGCCTCCTGTCGGTCGGGTGGCGAGGGCGATGACCGCGCCGGCGCCGTACCCGGCGGTGTCGTCGGTGTCGATCAGGGTGCAACCGGTCCAGGTGGGGAGGTCGGTCTCGAGCGGGATGACGGTGCCTTCGAAGGTGAAGTCGACGCCGTCGGTCGTGGAGACGTGGTCCCAGCCGCCGTCGCCGTTGTCGACGTCGGAGTGCAGGTAGTACAGCTGGTAGGCACCGCGGGTGAACACGGGGCGCTGCGGATCGGACAACCATCCCGCCGGTGGGGTCATGTGGTACTTCGCCCGGAACGAGACGGCAGCCGCCGATGCTGCCGCCGTCGACGCGGGAAGGGCCGCGGCGGATGCTCGCGCTGCCCCCGCTGGGCCGGCGGTTGCGAACAGTGCCAACGCACCGATGCCCGCCCCCTGGAAGAGCGTGCGTCGTTGGAATTCAGATGTCATGGTCAACTCCGGTTCGAGGTCGGGCTTGCATCGGTCGGGCTTGCATCGGTCGGTCTGGGGCGGTCGGCGGCTCGGGGCGGTCGGCCGGAGGAGGTACAGGGGACTGCGTGAGTGCGTCGCGGATGATCCGGCGCGGGTCGTAGCGACGGGGATCGAGCTCGGACCAGTCGATGTCGACGCCGGTCTCTTCTTCGATCTGCGCCTTCGTGCTGTCTGCCCAGGCGCGCAGCTGACGGAGGAAGCCCGTCAACCGCCGGGTGTGGGAGGCGAGACGGTGCGGTCCGAGGCAGAACGCCGCGATGACGGCGATGACGAGCAACTTGTCGACGTCCACGATCAGGTCCCGTCACGCAAGGCGGGAGGAGGTCATTCGGTCGGGCTCGTCGACGTCGGGGCAGCGGGGGCGGTGCCGTCGACCACGGGCTTCCCGCTGCCCTCAGCGTGGATCTCGTTGCGGAAGATGTTCAGCGACTGGCCGATCCCCTTGGCGAGCGCTGGCAGCTTCGTCGCGCCGAAGAGGAGGACGACGATGCCGAGGATGACGAGCAGGTGGATTCCGGTGAGGTTGCCGAGCATGAGGTTGTCCTTTGCGAGATGGGAGCGGTGCAGTCGAGGCCGGGTCACGAGGCCGTCGGTGCGGCCGCCGCGAGACGGCGATCGACACGACGGTCGTGCAACCAGGCGACGGCGCAGGCCAGGAGGTAGAGAACGGCCATCGGGATGGCGAGGAGGAACATCGAGGCGATGTCCGCTGACGGGGTGACGAAGGCGGTGAAGACGAGGATGCAGAGCACGGCGACGCGCCAGGCGCCGAGGATCGAGCTCGCGGTGAGCACGCCGACGAAGTCCAGGAGCACGAGGAACACCGGCAGGACGAAGGCGACACCGACGGCGAGGACGAGCTTCACGGCGAAGTCGTAGTACGCCTTCGCGTCGACGATGGACGTGTCCTGGTGGGCGACGAAACTGCCGAGGACCTGCACGATGTGCGGCAAGACGTACCAGCCGAACCAGCAGCCGCCGAGGAAGAGCGGGATCGCGGAGCCGAGGAACCCGATGACGTAGAGCTTCTCGCGGCGGACCAGGGCAGGGACGACGAACGCCCACGTTTGGTGGAGCCAGACGGGACTGGCGATGACGATCGCGATCGTGAGCGTGATCTGGAGTCGGAGGTCGAAGGCGCCGCTGATGACCGGGAAGTTCAGTTCGGCGGTGTGGCCGCCGCCAGCAGCAGCGAGCTCGGCGACCGGGGAGCGGAGCCGGTCGAGGACGACCGGCGTGAGGAACCAGCCGGCCACGGCGCAGGCCGCGACGGCGAGCACCGCGCGGAACAGCCGCTTCCGGAGCTCGTCGAGGTGTTGTCCGAGCGACATGGCGCCGGACGTCCCTCGCGCCTCCTCCCGGTCTGTCAGCGACGGAGCGGTCATCAGCGGATCTCGAGGGCAGCGGAGAACAGGTCGTCCCTGGTCGGCAGGTCAGCACCGCGCCGCGCGACGGTGATCGCCGCGGCACGGGTACTGACGCGGCCGAGCTCGCGGAGGCTGTCTCGGCTGATCGAGCCGACAGTGGTGCCGCGCGTCTGGAGCTGCCAGATGAGCGTCGCCATGTAGCTGTCCCCGGCCCCGACGGTGTCGACGACGTCGACGCGTTCGCCGGGGACGGCCACCCGCTCGGTCGCGGTCGTCACGATCGACCCCGCGGCACCCGTGGTGAGGGCGGCGAACTCGACGCCGATCTCGAGGAGACGATCGAGCACGGCGTCCGCACCCAGCCCCGGGTAGAGCCAGCCGGCGTCTTCATCGGAGAGCTTCACGACGTCGGCGACCGCTGCGAGTCGTTCGAACGTGCGACGTCCGTCGGCCGGTCTGCCGAGGAGCGCAGGACGGATGTTCGGGTCGAAGGAGACGGTTCCGCCGTCGGCCGCCGTGCGCCGGGCGAGTTCGGACACCTTGCCGGCCCCCGGCTCGAGGAAGGCGCTGATCGATCCGACGTGCAACCACCGCGGGGTCCGCGGCAGGTCCGGCAGGTCCCACTCGATGTCGAACTCGTAGGTCGGTTGGCCGTCCGGAGCCAGCCGGACGATCGCGGACGACGTCCGCGTCGCACCGAACGCGTCGTCGACGACCTGGACGCCGGACGCTCGGAGGTGATCGGCGATGCGGTGTCCGCGCGCGTCGTCCCCGAGCCACGTCGCGAACTCGACCGGCGTGCCGAGCCGCGCCAGTCCGAGTGCGACGTTCGCGGGGCTCCCGCCAGGCACTTCCCGGGTCCGCTCGTCGTGCACGACGTCGACCAGCGACTCGCCCGCGACGGTGATCGGGTACCCGGTCATCTCGTACCGACCACGGTGACGGCGGCGCTCGCCAGCTCCCAGACGAGTGCCCCGGCCGGTGCTTCCACCGTCCACGGCGGTGCTTGCTCGGGGTAGACGCGCGTGGTGACGGCGTGGCCGGCGCTGGTGAACACCTCGACGACGGATCCGTCCAAGAGCACCCGGACCGCGGGCCGCTCCGCCGAGCGATCGAACGGTGCTCGGACCACCGCCGGAGTCGGATCGGCACGGTCGTCACGGCTGGCCTGCGCGCGATCGACGGTGAGGGTGTCGGTGTCCAGGTCGACGCGGATGGCCAGGTACTCGGTATCCGAGAACCGCACCAGGACGCTCCCGGTGACCGGTACCGGGAGCACGATCTCCACCTGTGCCCCGATCGTCGCTCCGTGTCCCGGCTGTGGTCCGCCGGCTCGGAGGGACTCGAGCGCGGGATGGGGCTCGCTGCGGAGCCGGCCGTCCACGAGCCATGTCCTCCGGGGAACGGAGATGGCGCCGGACCAGCCGACCTGCTCGGTCCACTCGTCGGTCCGCCCCTCGGTGATCCACCCGAAGAGCACGGCCCCCCAGGATCCGGTCCGCATCACCGATGCTGCGTAGAAGTGCTGCCCCTCGTCGACCCGGTCGAGGTGCCGCGGACCTGCCAGCGGCATCGCGATGACGTCGCCCGGTCCCGCCGCGTGTGACCAGGACGCCACGATGGCGACCTCGGTGCCGTCGACCGGGAGGATCTGCGGACACTCCCACCCTTCGCCGGTGTCGATGCCGTCGACGGTGGTGCGGGGCATCGCCAGCAGATCGCCGACGGACGTCCAGGTGATGCCGTCGGCAGACCGGTACTGACGAACGGAGGCGGTCTGGTCCGCCGATGCCGCTCCGACCGCCATCGACCAGCCGTTCTCGTCCTGCCAGACGAACGGATCACGGAACATCGTGATCCCCTCGTCGGCCGACGGATCGGCGACGACCTGGACCGGCGGGCCGAAGGTGTTGCCGCCATCGGTGGATTCGGCGAGGAGCACCGACTGGAACGGACTGTCGTCGACCTTGCCCGAGTAGTAGGCGCGCACGGTGCCCTCGTGGAGCACGGTGTTGCCGGACCACGCGCCTCCCGAGTCGCTCCCGCCCGGGACGGGGACGATGGCGGGTCGGTGCAGCGTCCAGTGCACGAGGTCGTCGCTGGTGGCGTGTCCCCACTCCACCGGGACGTCGAGGTCGACGCGGGGTCGGGACTGGAAGTACAGGTGCGCCTGTCCGTCGATGTCGATGGGCCCGTTGGGGTCGTTGACGTACCCGCGGGGGAGCCTGACGTGGAACTGCGGGAGGTGGTGATCGGCAGCGGTGGTGTCGGCATCGCGGAGTTCCGGGTGGCCGGTGACGGTGTCGGTCATCGGGAGGATCCAGCCGTGACGCCCTCGATGAAGTAGCGCTGCGCGAAGACGAAGAGCAGGACACTCGGGATCATCGTCAGCACGACGCCGGCCAGGACGACGGAGATCGACCCGGTCCCGAGGTTGCCCTGCAGACCGACCAACCCCAGCGGCAGGGTGAAGGAGTCCTGCTGGTTGAGGAAGATCAACGGCCGGTAGTACTCGGCCCAGAAACCGGAGAAGTTCAGGATCGCGAGCGTCGCGATCGCCGGACTCGCCATCCGCGAGTAGACGTGCCAGAACACGCCGAACTGACTCGCCCCGTCGATCCGTGCCGCTTCGCCGAGCTCCTTCGGCATCTGCATGAAGTACTGCCGCATCAGGAAGGTGCCGAACGCGCTGCCGAGGGCGGGAACGATCAGGGACGCGATCGACCCGGTCAGGCCGACGTCCTTGAGGATGACGAAGACGGGGATGATGATCGTCTGGATCGGCACCATCATCGTGGCGAGGAAGATCCCGAAGATCGTGTTCTTGCCGGGGAAGCTGATCATCGCGAACGCGTAGCCCGACAGGGTGCAGGTGATGGTCTGGCCGACGACGATGAGCAGTGTGACGACGACGCTGTTGACGAAGAACTGTCCGATCGGGATCTGGTTGAACACCGCGGCGTAGTTGCTGAAGTCCCAGGACAGCGGGAGCCACTGCGGCGGGTTGTTGAACGACTCCGCTGGTGTCCGGAGGGACGTGGTCAGGGTCCAGAGCAGCGGCCCGAGGGCGAACACCGCGGCGACGATCAGGATGACCATCCCGATGACGCTCCCGACGGTGGCGGCAGGACGCCGGCGCCGGACGATGTGGTCGATGCTCGGCTGTGCCACCGTCTCCGGGCTGTGCAGCGGGTTGAGGGTGTCGGTGGTCGTCATTGGTAGAACACCAGCTTTCGTGCGGCGATGAACTGGACGGCGGTGATGATGCCGATGATGACCAGCAGGAGGATCGCGATGGCCGAGGCGAACCCGAACTGCAGGTTCTGGAACCCGGCCTGGTACATCGAGATCGTGGCCGTCGTCGTCGCGGTACCGGGCCCGCCCTTGGTCATGATGAACGGCTGATCGAACAGCTGCATCGCGTTGATCATCGCGATGACGGTCGCGAACAGGATCGTGGGGCTGATCAACGGGACCTTGATCTGGAACAGCGATCGCCAGGGGCCGGCGCCGTCGATGGAGGCCGCTTCCTGGACGTCCACCGGCACCGCCAGCAGTGCGGCGACGAAGAGCACGAAGGTGAACCCGACCTGTTGCCAGACCACGACCATCACGATCGTGACCTTCGCCCAGAAGGGGTCGTTCAACCAGTGCGCCCCCGGGAGGCCGATCTCGTTGAGGTAGTAGTTGATGAGGCCGAACTTCGTGTCGAAGATGTAGCCCATGAAGATCGACACGGCGGCGGTCGATGCCAGGAGTGGCAGGTAGAACGACGTGCGGAAGAACACGCGGGTGGCGTTGCGCTTCCGGTTGTTCGCCAGCACGGCCAGCAGGAGCCCGAGCGAGATCTGCAGGACGACGATGGCGAGGGCGAGTCCGATGGTGACGCCGAAGGACGCCAGGACCGGCCCGTCCGTGAACAGTCGGACGTAGTTGTCGAACCCGACCCACTTCGGGCTGCTGATGACGTCCCAGGAGGTGAAGGACAGTCCGAGCGAGGCCAGGATCGGGATGAGGGTGAACACGGCGACGAAGACCACCGCCAGCCCGATCATGAGGAACCCGAAGGTGGATTCCCGCCGACGGGCACGTCTGGCCGCTGGCCGACGGGCGGCCGTCGCGGCGGCCCGCCCGGTGCGTGTTCCGGTCGCTGCGGTCACGACGACGCCTGCGCAGCAGCCTTCTCGATGTCAGCCTGCAGGCCGTCGAGAGCCTTCTTCGCGTTGCCGGAGGAGATCGCCTGCGTGGTGCGCTGGTTGAGCGCCGTCGCGAGGGCGTTGTAGTACGGCGGTGCCGAGATGGGTGCCGAGTTGTCGAGCTGGTCGTAGAACACCGACCAGTGCTCCGGCCCCGTCGTGGAGTAGCGTTCCGCGGTCATCAGCGACTTCTGCGCCGGGGTGGTCACGTTGCCCGGCCACAGCGAATCGAAGCTCTCCGGCTGCACCATCAGCTTGATGACCTCGAAGGCCAGGTCCTTCTGCTTCGACGAGTTGAAGATGCCGTACCCACCGGCGCCGAAGAGGGACTTGTTGCTCTTCCACGTGGGGAACTGCACGACGTCGAAGCTGCCGTCCTTCATGCCCGCGTTGTGGAGCCCACCGGCCCAGAAGCCGCCGCCGATGGTCATGCCGATCCGACCGGAGGCCATCAGCCCCTGCAGGGTGGCACCACCGCCGACATCGGGCGAGGGCGATGCGCCGGACTTCTGCAGGTCGATGACGTACTGCAGCGCCTCGATGGCTGCGTCCGAGTTGGCGGTCGGGTCGCCCCACTTCCATCCGCCCTTGCGGCCGGCGACACCGATCGGGTTGTCGGAGAACGCCTTGCTCTTCCAGAGCCAGTCGCCGCCGGAGTACTTGCCCTCCTCGAGCAGGTTCCCGTCGTTGGCGTAGAGGAAGGAGGTCCAACTCCCCCAGAGCCGCACCACCCAGTCGAAGGCGTAGGTGCCGCCACCGACCTTCGCGAGGCGATCGGCCGAGGAGTGGAAGTCGTCCATGGTCCAATCGGCCGCAGGGCGCGCGAGACCGGCCTTGTCGAACAGGTCGGTCGAGTAGAACATGCTGCCGGCGTTGAAGCTGTCCGGCAGCGTGTAGAGGTGCCCCTGGTACATCGTCGACTCGAGCAGCACCGGGTGTGCGCCGGTGAAGTACTCGTGCAGGTCCGACAGGTTCTTCGTGACGTACTCGTCGAGCGGCGTGAGCAGGTTCTTCGACGCCAGGAGCTGTTGCCCCTCGGTGGCGACACTGACGATGTCCGGGACATCGCCCGAGGCGATCTGGGTGAGCACCTTGGCGAGGAAGTCGTTCCAGTCGGTGCCGTTGATCGCGGTCACCTCGAGGCTGGCCTTCTTGTCCAGCCGCTTGATCTTCGGCTCGATCGCCTTCTGCAGTGCACTGGCAGCGCTCTGCTCCCCGAAGTAGAGCATCTTCACGGTCCCCGATCCGCCGCCCCCTCCGCCGCTGGTCGAGCAGGCAGCCAGCGAGCCGATGCCGGCCAGCGCGAGCCCGGCTCCGCCGAACTTGAACAGCGTGCGCCGGTCGATCGGTGTACTGAATCCGTTCGTCACGGTCGCTCCTCTCTGAGCGATGATGGCCCCGATGACCGGGTGCCAATACGTATTTGTGGCGAGCGTACACACCGGCAACGGTCGACGCAATACGTATTTGCTCTGGCATGATGAGGGTGATGAAGGAGGGTCGATGGCGAGCCGCCAACGCACGACGCAGCCGCACCGCGTCACGATGAAGGACGTCGCACGTCACGCAGGCGTGTCACAACCGACCGTGTCGTTCGTGCTGAACGACCGCAGGGACGTGTCCATCGCTGCGGACACCCGAGCCCGGGTGCTCGAGGCGGCGAAGGAGCTGAACTTCCAGCCGAACCGCGCGGCGCAGTCGCTGCGTTCGAACAGGTCGTACACGGTCGGGGTCATCGCCGACCGACTCGTCGCCCAGCCGTACGCCGGCCACATCGTGCTCGGTGTGCAGCAGGCGGTCCAGGAGGCCGGCTACGTCTGCTTCGTGGTCGAGACCGCGCAGACCACGGACGGCGGCAAGGCAGCGGTCGAGAACCTCGTCCAGCAGGGCGTCGCCGGGCTCATCTACGCGGCACCCGGTCCGGAGTACGTCACACCGGTGGACGGCCTCGAGCGCGTCCGGACCGTTTACGTCAACTGCTTCCCGTCCGGCGACGCACCCGCCGTCACCGTGCTGGCCGACGAGTTCCAGGGCGGGTACGACGTGGCCGCCGCCGTCTTCGCGGCAGGACACACGGACATCGCCTTCCTCGGGGGCCCCGAGGACGACTACGCCTGCCGGGAGCGCAAGCGCGGACTCGACCGGGCCGCGGCCGACGCGGACGTCTCGGCCGACAGCATCCGCGTCGCGTTCGGCACGTTCCAGGTGGGCTCCGGTTACGACCTGGCGATGGAGGTCCTGACGACCATCCGTCCGACGGCGATCATCTGCGGCAACGACCGCATGGCCGTCGGTGCCCTGATGGCCGCGCAGTCACTCGGCATGCGGTGCCCCGAGGACATCAGCATCGTCGGCTTCGACGACCAGCCGGACCTCGCCGACCAGATGCACCCGCCGTTGACCACCGTCGCACTCCCGCACCAGCAGATGGGCTACGACGCCGGAACGCTGCTCCTCGCAGCAACGGAGCAGCCCGGCCGACACCTCGTCCCCTGCGACTACGTGCCCCGCAGCTCGCTCGCATCCCCACGACCCGAAGGAACCTAGGTGACCGTCCACCGCAGCACCCACTTCCAGCCGCCGAACGGATTCGTCGGGGACGTGATCCCCTTCGAGCACGAGGGCACGGCATGGCTGTTCTACCTGCTCGACGAGCGACCCGACGCTCCCCCGCTCGAGCGGAGCACGGGGATGCCGTGGGGCGCCGTGACCACGACCGACTTCGTCGACTTCGAGGACCGCGGCGTGGTGCTCCCGTCCGGCGGACCGGAGGCCAGCGACTTCGACTGCTACACGGGGAGCGTCGTCCAGGACGAGACCGGAGCGCTGCACCTCTTCTACACGGGCCACAACCCGCGCATCACGATCGAGGCGGACGGCGGACCGAAGGACGCGCAGGTGGTGTGTCACGCGACCTCCGACGGTGACCTCACCGACTGGACGAAGCACCCCGACTGGGACTTCCCCGCACTCGCCGGCTACTCCCCCGAAGACTGGCGAGACCCCTTCGTGTTCCGGCCGGCCGCCGACCGGCCCTGGCAGATGCTGCTCGCGACACGGCGGCGGGATGACCCCTACCGACGGTCCGGGCTCGTCGCTCGACTCGAGTCGGACGACCTGGTCACGTGGCGCGACGCCGAGCCGCTCTGGGAACCACACCGCTTCATCACCCAGGAGTGCCCCGACGTGTTCCAGTGGGGCGAGTGGTGGTACCTCGTGTACTCGGAGTTCTCCGACGCGTTCTGCACCCGGTACCGCATCGCGACGTCCCCGGACGGGCCGTGGCTCGCCCCGACGGACGACACCGTCGACGGACGCGCCTTCTACGCAGCGAAGACGGTCGCGCTCGGCGACGACCGGTACTTCGTCGGCTGGATCGCGACGAAGGACGGCCACCGCGACGAGGGAGCCTGGCAGTGGGCCGGCACCATGGCGACACTGCAGGCACACCAGCGCCCGGACGGTTCGCTCCGGTTCGACCTGCCGGACGCGGTGCAGGCCGCGTACCGGCACGAGTCGGACGTCACGGCGCAGCTCGAACCGGTGAACGGCGCCGACGGGACGGTCGGGAACGGTGCGACCACCCGGTACGCGTCGTGGGTCGGACCGGAACTCCCCGACGAAGCACTGGTCGTCGCCGACGTCGTCATCGAGCCCGGCACCGCCTCGCTCGGGCTGCTCCTGCGCACGAGCGACGACGGCGAGGAGGGGTACGCGCTCCGCCTCGAACCCGATCGGAACCGGGTCGTGTTCGACCGGTGGCCGCGCGGCAGCACCGGGACCGAGCAGTGGCAGATCCTCGGTGACGTGCCGCACGCCGTGGAACTGGAACGCCCGGTGGAGCTCGCTCCTGGAGCGCACCGGATCGAAGTGCACCTCGACGGCGACATCTGTGTCGCGGTCATCGACGGCTCCGTGGCGTTGAGCACGCGGCTCTACGACCGCAGGGCCGGCCGGCTGGGACTCTTCACCCAAGACGGCGCGATGACGCTCCAGCGCCTGGCGATCCGCACCCGCTGACCCCGGATCGCGGGCAGGACCGCGAGCCGGGAGGGCAGACGCCCTTCAGCCGCGTCCGTCCCCGAGCACCCGGACGCCAGCAGCGCGGAACGGCCCCGTGTCCCGCTCGAACCGGATCCCGGGAGGCACGCCCACGGGGAGCAGGGCGACGTCCGGCACGCGGGCGGTGACGTCGAGCAGCACCGCCCGGAGTTCGCCGACCGCCGCGGCCTCGCCGAGTGCCGTTCCGTCGAGTCCGACCGTCGGCCTGCCGTCGGAGACGACCACCAGCCGGCGGCGACCGGGCTCGTCGGCGTCGAGCAGCTCCGCGGCGACCAGGAGCCCGTGCGCGAGCGGCGTCCCGCCACCCGTCCGTGCCCGGCCGATCCCCCACCGGGTGCGGTGCAGACTCGTCGCGCGGGTGACGACGATCTCCGCACGGTCACCGGCCGCCACGACGACACTCACGGTGCCGCGTCGCGCGCAGACCTCGGCGGCCAGGCGGTCAGCGGCGGAACCCGCCCGGTCGAGTCCCGCCCGCCCCAACGAGGACGAGCCGTCGACGAGCACCACCGTGTGGGTCCCCCCTCGTCTCGCCCGGACCGCTGAACGCAGGTCGTCGCGGACGAGCGGGACCGGATCGGGGCTGCCCATCGCGGTCTGGAGCGCCACCCGGACCGCCGCGCGTCGCAGGCTCGGCACCACGGCGATCCCACCCCGACCGCGGTCGAGCGCCACGTCACGCACGATCCGCCCGCGGTCGTCCGATCGGCTCGACGGCCCGTCTCGCCCACGCAGGTGCCGGTCGCTCCGCGTCGCCGGGCGGACGCGCATCGACTGGTCCGTCGTGACGCCGGTCGCCCCGATGGTGACCGCCAGGCCGGTGGGGTCACCGTCGAGCGGGCACTCCTGCGCCGTCGCCGTCGCGCCGGTCGCGTCGTCAGTACCGGTCGGGTCGTCGCCGGAGGTTACGTCCGGGTCCGGCCTGGAGGCGGTGCTCGCCTCCGCACCGCGGGTCACGTCCGCGCTGCTGGTCGCCCGGTCATCGGCGCTGGCGTCGCCCTCGTCGGTCCCGTCCGCCTCGTCGCCGGGCCCCTCGTCCGTCGAGTCGGAGTCGCGCGCATCCGGTTCGCCGGTCGCGTCCGCGCGGTCAGAGCGCCCACTGCCCGTACCGTCCTCGTCGCCGGCTCCGGTGTCCGGGTCGCCTGCTGCCGTTCCGTCGCCGTCCTCGTCGTCGGCGGTCGCTGCTGGATCATCGGTCGTCGGTGCGCTCCCGATGCCGTCCGTCTCGTCCTCGACCGACGGGCCAGCCGCGTCGTCCCCACCCTCGCCGTCCGCTCCCCCGGTCGGGTCCTCCGGCACGGCTGACCCGGAGCGCCGAGGCCCCGCGACGACCTCCGCGACGACGGCGAGCGGGTCCGGGTGTCCGCCGTCTGCCAGCCCCAGGGCGAGACGCGATGCCGCCACGTCGAGCCCGTGGTCTCGGAGACCGGCCGCATCGAGGAGCCGGACGACCGCGCCGGGCAGTTCGTCGAGCCTCCAGGCCGGTGCCCTGCGTGGTTTCGGAGAGGTGACGGTGCGGGGATGTGCGAACCGGAGGACCGCCGTGCAGCGGCGGAGCAGCGGCGGCGCGACGTCGCGGGCGTCCCACGCCAGGGCGAGCACACGCTCGCCCCGGACCGCTGCGAGCCGTTCCGCGTCGACCGACTCGGCGTGCGCGAAGCGGGCATCAGCAGCATCGGCGAGCTCGCGGAAGGCCCGCTCGGCGATCTCAGCGTCGCCCGTGCAGAGGATCCCGAACCGGTCCCCGGCGAGCCAGCGGTCGAGCAACGCCCGGTGCTGGTCGTCGGTCACGCGGCCCGCAGGCCGAGCACCCGGGCCGTCGCCAGTCGGACGCGCGCCGCAGGGGCTGCGGCACGTTCCGCCGGCTGGCGCGGGGTCCGGTGTCGGAGCGCCGGCACGGCTGCCATGGCGACGTCGGCGCCGGTGACCTCCGTCCGGCCGGCGAAGGCCGCGCCGGCGAGCGCGGTCCGTGTCATCACGAGGTCGGCTCGGTGGCCGATCGCGCCGGACTCCACGCAGACGTCGACGATCTGCCGCAGGATCCGCTCGGACACCTCGACCTCGTCGAGCAGTTCCCGCGCCTGGACGATGCGTTCACCCAGGCGGAGCTCCGCGTCGCGTGCGGCGGCGACGAACGCGGCCGGGTCGCGGTCGAACCGCAGGCGTCGGCGGACGATCTCCAGGCGGACGTCGACGTCGGTGATGGTCGTGACCGCGGTCGCCAGGCCGAAGCGGTCCTCGAGCTGCGGGCGCAACTCGCCCTCCTCGGGGTTCCCGCTGCCGACGAGCACGAACCGGGCCGGGTGGACGTGGCTGATGCCGTCGCGCTCCACCCGGTTCAGGCCGGACGCGGCGACGTCGAGCAGCACGTCGACCAGCAGGTCGTCGAGCAGGTTCACCTCGTCGATGTAGAGGAAGCCGCCGTGTGCCTCACCGAGGACGCCCGGCGCGAAGGCGACCTCGCCGCGGAGGGCGCGGTCGACGTCGAGCGACCCGAGCACCCGGTCCTCGCTGGCGCCCAGCGGCAGTTCCGCGATCGGCATCGGTACCCCCGCCGTGCGGAGCAGCGCCCCGAGGCCCCGCACGGTCGTCGTCTTCGCGGTGCCGCGGTCACCGATCGCCAGGACACCGGCGATGCCCGGATCGACCGCGCAGAGCGCGAGGCAGCGCTTCAGCTCGTCCTGACCGAGGACCGCGCTGAACGGGAAGACCACATCCGACATGCTTTGATGATAACTGTTCTCATCAACGAGGCGGAACGGAGGTCAGCCGTGAACGCACGCTCCACCGTGCCCGTCGTCGCGATCACCGGACCGCTCGGCGTCGGCAAGACGAGCCTGGTCAATGCACTGCTCCGCGCGCCGGGCGCCCGCATCGGCGTCGTGGTGAACGACTTCGGCGCCGTGAACATCGACGCCGGACTGGTGGTCGGGCAGATCGACGAGGCGGCCTCGATCTCCGGCGGGTGCATCTGCTGCCTCGACGACACCAGCGGACTCGACGACGCCCTCGAACGCCTGACCGACGCACGACTCGCCCTCGACGTCGTCCTGGTCGAAGCGAGCGGTGCAGCCGATCCCGCGGTGCTCTCGCGGCTCATCCGGTTCAGCTCGGCGCCCCGCGCCCGGTGGGGCGGACTCGTGGAGGTCGTCGACGCCGCCTGGTTCGCGCGGACGACCGAAGCGGAACGCCTCGGTGACGCCCGCTACCGGACGGCATCGCTCGTGGTGGCGAACAAGACCGACCGCACGCCGGACGCCGACCGAGTCCTCCGCGCGCTCGGGGCCGTCGCCCCGCGGGCCGTCGTCGTCCCGGCCGTGCGGGGCGCGATCGACGCCACCGTGCTGTTCGACGTCGCGGAGCGGGCAGCGTCGGACGAGCTCGACTTCTCGGGCCTGACGGAACCGGAGCACGTGCACCACCACGCCGAGGCCGTCACCTGCGAACTCCACACCCCGGTGTCCGCGGACGCGCTCGTCGACCTGCTCGACACACCCGTCCCGGGCGTCGCACGGATCAAGGGCATCGTCGACGTGCGGATCGGCAGCGCCAGCCGGCCGTACGTGGTGCACGTCGTCACCGGCACGGTGCACGTCGAACCGCTCGGGACCGGGACCGCGGCCCGGGCACTCGTCGCCATCGGGTACGGGTTCGACGCCGAGGTCGTCCGGGCGCGTTTCGAGTCGGTCGCCGTGGACGAGCCGTCAACGCCAGCGGGCGTGCGGCGGCTTCGGAGGCTGTTGCGGCTCAGTCGGTGAGAGCTGTTCTCGAACACCTACTTCTGACCGGACCGCTGCGCGAAGTCGGAGTTCACGGCGCCGTACACGATCGAGGCGATGACCGGGTTGATCGCGAACGTGTTCAGCAAGTCGTCCCGGTGTCGTTGAACGTGAACGAGAAGTTTCCAGTGGACCCGAGCGCTGACACCGAGTCCAAATTGATTCCGAGCGTCGGGATCTTGCCGAAAGGCTCCAGCATGCTGGTTCCGCCGTTGTGACCGTGACGCTCGAGGATCCATTCACCTTGCTGCGCCATGGTCGAGACCTTCCCGGTCATGTCCTCCACACCTGACATGCATTTCCATTTCTCCTCTGACTGCGAGCAGATTCCCCAGTACAACGCGTTCTGAGTCGCGCTGAAGGTGACGTAACGAGGACCTGATGCCTCTCCCCTCGAATGAGTCTCAACTCGACGAAACCACCGTGCGCAAGGGGATGAAAATGCGACAATGCACAGGTATCACGTGGTGGGCTCCGAATAGTAGTTCTTGACGTACGGTCGACCTATGGAGTGGGGCAAGCGTGCAATGGCGGGCGGCATACTGGCCGTGTTCCTAGCGGGGAGCGTGACGGCATGCTCCGTCACAGGATGCAGCGGAAGCCGCCAATCGACCGCCAGCGTGGCGATCGACGCCACTGCGTGGGTCGATGCGCACCCCGGACACGTCCTCACGGTCTGTCTCGACGACGTTTGTGCCGATGCGGCAACGAAGAACACGGTCACCGCGCGGTCTTCCGAGCCGAACGGACACAAGTTCATGTTGACCGCCGCGGACACCACGACCAAGGCGGAAATCGGGAGGAAGTCGACGCGGCTGTTCGCTTCTCAGGACAAGACAGCTTGCGGTGACGTCACCTACCCGACCGGAACGATCCAGATCACCAGCAGAGGAGAGCTCAAGGTCCGCCGCTAAGGGCCCCGCCCCTCAGGAAACGATCGCTCGATGTTCCGGTAGAGGATCGGCGAACGGACGCCGGCGGCTACCGGACGGCGGTGGAGCAAGACGAGCGCCGTGTCAGTCCGTGGGGAATGGACGACGTGCGATCCACACAGTGAAACCGACGAGAAGGAGCGCCTCGAGCGCGAGGGGGAAGAAGCCCCATCCGGGTGCGAAGCCGGCTTCGAGCGGCCAAACTCCGAGGCTCACAGTGACTACAGCGCAGAGCACGAGAAAGACGGGCATGATCACGCTGAGACGAGGTTGAGCGTTGAGTGCGAGCTGCAGGTCTTGGACCCACCGCTTGTTCCGTGCTCGCCAGACGATACCTGCAGCGGTGAGCACGAGGACCGCCACACTCGTGACCGGGAACAGGGCGTCTCGCACTACCTCAGACTACGGGCGCGTTGGTCGCGGCGCGTCTCGGTAGTCGATGGCCTCCCGAGACAACTGCCGGCGTCCGCAGAAACCCTGGATGAGCCTCGGCCGGCTGCTCAAACTTCGCTGGGTTCCCGCCCTGCAACCTTCGTCTCCCAGCGCGCGAACACAATCGAATCGCCCAGACTCAGCTCCTGAGCGATGGCCGCGGCCAGGCGCTCACCCTTGAGCCGCTGCTCCTGGCCGGTCCGTGCATCCGGCCAGCCAGTCTCGTAGGAGTACAGCGACTCGAATGTCGCAGCCCACTTGCGGATGTCAGCCTCCAGCCACGCCGGTACCTGAGGCTCCCCATCCGGCGCTCCACCGTCATCCCGCCAGATCGGCCAATCCGCGCTGTAGTCGTTCATGAGCCGGTACCGCATGACCACAGGATCACACAGGCGCCAGCACGGTGGCCCGGAAGAGGATCGGCTGTCGGGACGTCACCGATGCCAACTGGTTCGATGGGTGAATGACAACGCCTGATGCGCAGCGCGGCCGTCGGGGAACCGTTCTGGCCCTCACCGTGTCGACTGTCGTTCTGTGGCTCGTCGCGCTCGCGTCCGCCACGTTCGCGTTGGTGCTCCTTCTCGGGGTTGAAGCGCCCGCAAGTCGGATCAGCTTCATCGTCGCCGCCTGGTTCCTGACGCCAGCTGTTCTGGCGATGGGTTCGACCGTTGGGCTCGTGGCCGTTCGGCGGTCTTCCCGACGTGTTGCCGTTCGACCGGTGTCGCCTCCGTCTGGGACAGACACATCGTCCTAGTCCGTTAGTCGATCGGCGACCAGGAAGCTGGCCGTGGCTTCTGGTTCGGGCCGCAACCAGTGCCGGAGGCTTGCCAGGGCAAGTGCCCGCTCGTCTGCCCCGAGTGCTCGGTCCTCACGGAACAGCAGGAAGACCTCGCGCGGCATGCTTCCCCAGGAGTCTCGCCGTCCAACGATCGCGGCTGCGGGGAATCCGACGATGTCGCTCTTCGGGATCGTGCGCGTCGACAACACGTCTCGAAGGATGAGCGTGTCGGGAGTCAGCACGTACGCCGCCCGCACTGCCCGAGTAAAAGCCACAACCGCAATGAGGCCAGAGACCAGAGCTCGCACGGCGATTGGAGCCAGGATCGTCGCACTGGAAGTCACCGCACCAGCTTGCATCGTTCGCCGATCGGTCACCGGACAATTCAGGAACGATCATTTCTGACTTGGTCCACTGAGTCTCCCCGCTCCATCAATCGCCACGACCCGCCCGTCAGTGGTGTGAGGGTCGTCGCGACGTAAGCCGCCGCGACGATGCCGAAGGCGACAGTGAGCCCGATCGTGTCGGCGGCGAGTCCGCCGAGCAGGGCGCCGAAGGGGACGCCAGCCCAGGCTCCTGCGTTGATGAGGCCGAAGACGCGGCCGCGCATGTGTTCGGGCACCCGCTCGAGTTCGACTGTCGCGAGGATCGGGTTGAGCGATCCCGCCGCCAGCCCTGCCAGCGCGGTCGCTGCGACGAGCACTGGCAGCGGTGCCCCGAGTGCGAACGCCAGACTGGACGGACCTCCGGCGAGTGTGAAGCACACCGCGAACGTCACCCGCCGCGGCACCCGGTGGGCGACGAAACCGAAGGCGACGTTGCCGAGGAGGGCGCAGCCGCCCATGGTCGCAACGAGCAGCCCGAGCGCTGCCGCGCCTCCGAGGCGGTCGTTGGCGTAGAGGGGCAGCAGGGTCGACCCACGAGCGGCGTCGAGCAGGTTCGTGACCAGGACCAACCCGACCAACAGCCGCATCAGCGGATCCTGCACGACGAAGCGAGCTCCTTCGATGAGGTCCGCCCAGAATGACCCGCGCGGCGCACCCTCGACACCCGCTTCTGCTTCTGCTGCCTTGGCGTCGCGAGGGACGAACACCCATGTCAGTACCGCAGACACCGCGAAGGTCGCAGCATTGACGAACAGTGACCCGATCGGGCCGACGGCCGCCACGAGGAGGCCCGCCAGGGAGGCGCCGACGAGCTTCGCGAAGCGCTCCGACCCGTCGAGGAGACCGACACTGCGCTCGATGCGCACCCCCGCCCGCTCGGTCAGGCCCGGCAGCATCACGCGGCGGGCGGTCTGGCCTGGGGTGTCGAGGAGGCCCCCCACGAACACAAGGGTCAGCAACGCCCAGAACGGCAGACCGACCGTCAGCGCCAACGCCGGCATCGCGAGGACGGAGGCGCCGCTCACGACGTCCGCCACGATCGCGGCCCGACGGTGGCCGACCCGGTCGACAACGACCCCGCCGAGCGGACCACCGATGATCACAGGTGCCGTTGCGAAGGCGGCGGCGACGCCGATCTCGACGCCGGAACCGCCGAGCGCGAGGACGTAGAAGGGGACCGCGAAGGCCGTGACCACATTGCCCGTCTGCGAGACCGCGTGAGCGGCGACGAGGGCGGAGAGAGCTGTGCGAGCCGCGCGAGTCGACGTACCGGCGCCGCCGTCACCACCCTCGGCGGGCGAATCGCTCTGCGCGATGTCATCGCGGTCAGTGCGCCCGTCGGGATCGCGACCGTCGGGAGCGACCGTCTCGGGGACCGAAAAGTCCTCGGTCACGCTCCCGCGCCTCCTGGGTGCCGGTAGGCGTGGTAAGCGAGTACGACTGTCGCAGCCCCATCGCCGGAGTCCGCGCTGTGCGCGGCGCCGATTTCCACCCAGCGGTCCACGACGGACTCGAGTTCGGCACGCAGGGCGGCGAGCTCCGTCACGGTGAGGCGGATCGCACGGTCACCACCAGCCTCCGCCGCTACCCACTCCCTCGGCAGGGCCGGCCTCGCATCGACGTAGTGGAGGTAGCGCGCCGCGTTCGCCTGGACGATCGACTTCTCGAGGGCGGTCGATGCACTGAGGCGAGCGGGGTCGTCGAGCACGTCGGCCGGCTCCCACGAGGTGAGGGGTGCCGTTGCCTGCCACCAGCGCTCTCGCCGGTCGACGCTCTGCGGCTCGGCCGCCTGGATGAGGTCACTCGCGGCCAGCTTGGACAGGTGGTAGCTGACAGTGCCCGGAGCCTCGTCGACGACCTCTCCGAGCTGCGCTGCAGTCTGAGGACCTCGCTCGCGGAGCAATCCGAGGAGGCGCAAGCGGGTCGGGTGTGCCAACACCCGCATCGAAGCAGCTTCAGTGAGGGTCGAACGGGACGAGTCGTGGGGTGCCATGGACCGAACGTACCTACACAATGGTCATTGCGCAATGACCATTGTCGGACCGCTGGTTCACTACTGGCTCACGCCAGAAGGGGCGCCTTCGCAGGAGATGGCAACCGGACCACCTCTGTGACGAGCGCGAGTAGACGACTGGCCGACGGCCAGGGGGCGCCCGGAAAGCGATCGGCTACCGGACGCAATCGTTGACCAGCCGTCAAAGAGCAGTCTCGCCAACGATCAGCTGTGCCAGATCTTGCGCTCGACTCCACATCGGCCATTGCCCCGTCGGCAGGTCGACAACGTCGGCAGTCCAGCTTCAGGGTCGAGCTGCGGTGGACTGCCAGTCACTCGGCCACGTGGCATCAATCGCAAGGGTGATGTGGGCACCGGCGACGTGGACGTACAACGGTCGTGTTGACGAGGGACGTCGACATGAGACAAGGGGAAGCCAACATGCGCAAGAAGTTTTGGGGAATCGGTCTGGCCGTCATCACCGCGATGATCCTGACACCGCAGGTCGCGTCCGCGGCGCCGACGTCAGAATCCGCCGCTCTGCCTTCGTCCGGCGGAGCACGAGTGCTGCTCAACCCCGTCACAATCGGCTCGTGCAACTCGGGTCTCGGGGACGTCAGCGTACAGCGGATGGACGCCGCCAAGGTCGGCAAGATCGACCTTTTCTGCGGGGACAGCAGGTCCGGGTACGTCCACATCCGCACTCGGCATGAGAAGGACTGGCAGGCCGTGATCGACAAGACCCACGGTGGAGGGGCACTCTGGGATGACTTCATGGTCGCTTCGACCAGTGAAATCGTCTCCGACCCCTCGGCCGGCTACCCGAAGTCAGAGGGCAGCGGCAAGCTCTGCTACACCGCTCCGATCGTGATCCACGACCCGGAGACGAAGACGGTGTCCACCTACCACCCCACGGTCATCGTCTCGGAGAACCGCAAACTAGTCATCACGTCCTTCCCCACGAAGGCCGCTCCGAACTGTGACGACGACTGACCATCGAGCGCAGGGGGTGAGGTAGCGTTGCTCCTCGCCCCTCGCGGTGATCACGAATGCGAGCAAGCATGGACACCAAGAAGTCCGAGCTGATCCTGTCGGTCGACTACGGCCAGTCCTGGCCACTTTCCGACATCTTCTGGGACGATCGGCCGGACTGGCCGACACTGCTGCAACCAGAACTCGTAGCCCGTCTTGAGGCCTGGGCGAGCTTCTTCCGTGAGCACGCGGACGACGAGTCGGGGCTGTTCGGGTCCGAGGAGAAACGGCGCTGGTTCGACCTCGAAGCGTTCGCGCTCCGTGACGCGCTCGAGCAGCAGCTCGGCGACCGGTACGCGATCCGGATCGAGCTGTGGTTCTGAGCGGGCAGTCTTCGAAGTCCTGCCCGGGTGAAACGTTCCGGGCTGAACACGCGTTCCTTGCTCTTCACGTCGCGGAGCGCGGCGCTGCACTTCCACCGGTTGTGCGGTCATGCGGATCTGAAAGTCGGTATATTCCGCGGCATCTCCTCCGTTCGCTACGACCGCTCAAGTTGCGGGGAGGGCGCTGATGGTCTGTGCTGTGGCTCGGAGGTAGAGGTATCGGCGTGCGTTGAGGAGCCGTCGGGGTCCGCCGGTCAAGGTGCTGACGCTGGCACAGATCATGTTCCAGTGCGTCTGATCGAGGAGTTGCCACCACGGCACGTGTTGGCGGCGGGTCGAGTAGTTGATGTGCGTCGCGGACGCTGCGAGGTAGCGGGCGAGCTCGCCGAGTTGGCGCAGGATCGCGGTGGTCTGCGCGGGTGCGCCGAGCTTGGTTGGTCGGAGTCTTCTTCTGATGCCGCCGATGACCTCCGGTTCGGGTGCGTCTCGGTCGGTGCCGCCGAGAGCAGCGGTAAGTCCTCAGGCGAGTGATCGTTGGAGGCTTTCGGGGTCGGCTCCGTCGGCCACGCTCAGCGGTACCGCCCAGCTCGTCCAAAGCAGTGGTGCGAGGTGGTCCGCGGTCCACTCTGGATTGCGTAGGGAGTCGCGTGGCATGAGGAAGTCGACGTAGGCGGCGACGGCTGGGTCGTCGAATTGTGCTCGCACCGCGCTCCCGGTCACGAGGCGTTGCATCGCGGGGAGGTCCTGATCGATGGCTCGGAGGACGCGGCCTCGAAAGCGCGGACCGACGCACGGCGAATAACCGAGGAGGGACGTGGCGCTACCGGGGCCGCGTTCGCTCTGCCCCTGCTCAGATGGCCGGCGAACGTGAGCCGACGGATGAGGTGTCGGACCTTTTCCAACGGGGAGAACATGAGTGCGAACGCGGCTGCCATCAGCGCCCCCATCGCCAACGCGTTCTTTAGAGGCGTCGTTCAGACTCGTGCGGTCTCGTCGAAGAGACCGTGCAGCTAGCGGACGCGTAGAACCAGTCGTATCGATGCCACAAGTCAACTTACATATTTCGCATTATGACTAGCCCTCTGTCTGCGATGCATCCGAACGTGTGTGTCGTGGGCTGCCCTTCAATGTGACCCTGATTGGGCAACCTCAATCGGCGGCAGTTCCCGCCTCCTGTGCAAGGGAGTGCCAGGAAGGGCTGCAAATGGATGCAACTTCCCATCCTCGACGCTTCTGCCCGTCTGCTCCTGGCCTCGCATAGCCAACCAGGCCACTTCCGCTTCAGCATCACCATCGACCAACATTTTGCGGAAATACTCGAGTTCAGCTCGACGGGAGGTGAAGTAGTCGCGAAATGAGTCGGCAAGTTTCGTGTCGCCGTCATGCAGGATGGCCGTTGCTCTCGAGATAAAACTAATCACCTCCCAGAGGAAGTGCTCAACGTCGCGACGCATGCCCCCTACCTCGACAGCGAGCGCTACTGGCAGTTCCTCAATACCCGCATCTTGAATAGCATCCGAACTTCGATACTCGAAGACGACAACCCGGTTAGCTACAGCAGGGAGGGGCTCAACCCATTCTAGCCAATATTCTTCGGCCAGCATCGGCAGCGGGACGATGTTCTCGAACATCATCACGAACTGAGGATCCGGAATGACAACTAGCTGCAGCGGTAATTGGTGCTTGTCCTCGTTGTGTATCCGGGCAAATTCGCTGATTGCGAAATCACCCGTTTCGAAAGGTTGTATCCTGCGTAGGCTGTCGCGCTGGTTTTGGGTGAGAGCCTGCATATGCGGCTGCCCCTCGATCGATCGCCACGCCTGCTCGGTGGCGGCAATCGGGAAGTAGGTATTCTTTTTCTCTTTCTCACTAAGCGGAGGCGCCGCTTGCGCCGTGGCTGCGCTGAACATCGCGATATCGAGGACCGACCGTCCGCGCGCGAGAATATCCCGCAAGTCCTCTACAACATCGAGTGGGACAAGTTCACCTCTCACGCCGCAGCGGTAGACGACCCGGTGATCGCCGTCGCGCGCCGGCACTGCTCGTACGGCGACCCGTTCTCTGGAGCGCTGAGCCTCAGCGGTTAAGAATGCAAAGCTCTCATTCACCACCTTGGCGAAGCGCGCGGACCATACCGGGGTGTCGTTCTGTCCAGTCACTCTCACAGCATAGCCACCGTCTCTCAAAGCCGTCGAAAAAATTTCCGGAACCGCGATCATGAATCCATCGTTCCGTGGCGCGCATGTTTTTGCACCTGAGTCAGTTGCACTTTCTGGTGTTCCCCGGTCAACCGCTCGTTACGGAGCAATACCAACACCGCAAGTAGTTATCCGATCGCGTGCTGGAGCTTCCGACGAAAGGTTGAAATGAGCGACCGCCACGGAGGCCAGCGGCTGGACAGGAGCCAACCGCTGCCGTGCCCCAATCGTCGGTCTTACCGCCTTGTCGCGGGGCCCGTGCTGTGGCTCCATCACCGTGGAAACTAGGGGACGGGAGGTGTGACGGCCGTCGTCCGATGGTCGATCGGTCGCCAGACGGCTAAAGCAGCTGCTCGCGCGTAGGTGCCCGCTTCTTCGGCATTCAGGTCCGCACTGGGGTCTCCAGACCGAGTGGTGCAACACCGCCATCGACGAACTCGGCCGCCTTCAGTACGCCGCGGACGAGTATTGGGAAGAGAGAGGAGCCATCCGACAGCTCTTTGACCTCGAGCACGAAGCGAAGAGCATCGACGCCTCCGAGCGGCACCGCTGCATCAGCTTGATTAGATACGGCACCGAGCTCGACGTCACCGCCCGGTGGAACACCAGATCCGAAAACCAGGAAGGCCCGCCATGACGGGAGTTACCCTAAGCCAATTCGACTAGGCATTAGGTGGCGGAACGTCGTCACGCTCCCAATACCCAAAGGCGCTCAGCGGAGAGACACGCCACGTGAAGCCCGCAGCGCGCATTAGCTCACCCGACCGCAGGGCATCGACGTTGAACTCATCTGCAACTTCCTCGTCCGTCCAAAACGAATGCTCTCGCACCCGCTCGAGCAGCAATTGCGGGATCTCACCGCTGCGCCCCCAGTCAACGACGAGGGCTCGGGACTTTCGGAAGCGGATGGGACGTGCAGCGACGAGTGCCTGCAGCATCAGCCCAGCAACGCCCGATGCGGTTAGCGCGTAGGAACCAAGTGCCGTCGCGACGTCCCAAAGCTGCAGGAACTCGTCTGCTCCGCCGCCGAAACCGCCGCCGTGGATCAAAAACCGCCGTGGATCGCTTCGTTTATCATCGCCGGACAGTCGCGCGACGTCGGCAAGCGAGTCGGTTGGGAAGATGAGGAACGAGATATGGACGCCGTCTGGCTCCTCCAGGAAACTCGCCGCTACGCCGAGGTCTGAGAAGCGCGCCCGGTCAATCCCCTCACGGGCCAGCGAAGCGCGCCCGGTCAATCCCCTCACGGGCCAGCGAAGCGCGCAGTGCTGTACGGAATGCGTAGAGCATAAATGCTGCGGTGCCACAGCCTCCACCAGAGGTGAGGAGGCAGCTCCCACGGGGCGCACACAGGTTTGCCAACCGACGTCGCTACCAGGGCGGCTCGTAGTCAGACTTCGCGTCGGTCAAAGCCTGGAGGTCAAAGCCTGGCTCATCGAGAGCGTCGGAGCTCAATTCGAACCGCTGGTACGGCAGCTCGGCAAGGCGTAGCTCCTCGGGGCCTTTGAGTTCCGGATCACAGACAGTGCAACGGAACGCAGCCGGTGTGAACACCGCTTGCCAGTACCGCTGCGGGATGTGTTCATACTGTCCGCCTCCGAGAGGTTCTACACCCCACTCGACCTCAGCCTCGGCGTCAGCAAGGCCGAACAGTCGTCCCGTCCGTGCGCAGGTCGGGCACTCCTCGTCAGTGCTGGTCTCGAGGGCTGTGTCGTCGTCCGTATCGAGGTTCAAGCGTGCGGCCTCGCGGTCGTCTAATAGTGTGTAGTACTCCTCCCGTCCTGCTCCCGTCGGCGTTCGAGACTGGTTCGGGCGCGCGCCATCCGCATCCGCATGTCGGCTTCCACCGATTCCTGGTGCTGGATCGCGAGGGCTTCGACAGTCTCGTGATCAGCGCCATAGAAGGCGTCGCGATCCTCGTGTAGCTGGTCGAGCAGGAAGTCCCGGACGGCGACACAATCAAGGAGCACGTAGCGCACATCGGAAGTAGCTCCGAGGTGCGCTGATCCGTTCCGTGCGGTGACGAGACGCTTGACTCGTCGGGGCGGCTACGGGAAGTCGGGGAAAAGCGCTCCGACTCGTCTCAGTGACTCGTGCAGAGATGCAGTTCTCGCCTCTGGTGCTTCTGGGTCTGTCACATCTTCGTGGACGTTCTCGCTGACCGCCCAGGGGATGTGCTCCGCGATCGTCTTCGAGGTGAGCGCCTCGCTGCCGAGCCGTTCGCATTCGGCACGAAGACCGGCCATGTAGGCGACGGCGGAGTACGCGGCAAGTAGACGGTCAGATTCTGCGGGACCCGACAGGCACCCCGACCGAACTGCCAAGCAACGTGTCCATCTCCGTATTTCAGACACGTTGCGTGGCAGTCGGACAAGTCAGCTGGCGGACGACATCAACTCCCCTACTGCGGCATGTCCACGAACCGCGAGAACATCCCGTGGAACGCCACGGTGATCGTGTCCGTCGGCCCGTTGCGGTGCTTCGCCACGATCAGGTCCGCCTCCCCCTGACGCGGGTTGTCCTTCTCGTACGCCGACTCACGGTGCAGCAGGATGACCATGTCCGCGTCCTGCTCGATCGACCCGGACTCACGCAGGTCGGAGATCATCGGCTTCTTGTCTGCACGCTGCTCGGGTCCACGGTTCAGCTGCGACAGCGCGATGACGGGCACCTGCAGCTCCTTCGCCATGAGCTTGAGCGCACGCGAGAACTCCGAGACCTCTTGCTGGCGGCTCTCGACCTTCTTGCCCGAGGTCATCAGCTGCAGGTAGTCGATGACGACGAGCTTCAGGTTGTGCTGCTGCTTGAGTCGACGGCACTTGGCGCGGATCTCGACCAGGGTCATGTTGGGGGAGTCGTCGATGAAGAACGGGGCGTCGTTGATGCGCCCGCGGGTCTGCGCGATGGTGGTCCAGTCACGGGCGTCGACGGTGCCCTTGCGCATGTTCTGCAGGGGGACGCTGGACTCGGCGGACAGCAGACGCATGGCGATCTCGGCGCGCCCCATCTCGAGCGAGAAGAACGCGGCGGTCTGGTTGTGCTTGAGCGCAGCCGAGCGGCACAGGTCGAGCGCCAGGGTCGACTTGCCCAGTGCGGGTCGTGCGGCGACGATGATCAGCTGTCCGGGGTGGAAGCCGTTGGTCAGGGCGTCCATCTGGGCGAAGCCGGTGGGGACGCCGGTCATCTGGCCGTCCCGGCCCTTGGCGGCTTCGATCTCGTCGATGGCGGTGCCGATGGCTTCGGTGAGGGGGACGTAGTCCTCGGTCTGCACGCCGCCGGCGACGTTGTAGACCTCGGCCTGTGCGCTGTTGACCAGGTCGGTGACCTCGCCTTCGCTGGCGTAGCCCATCTGGACGATGCGGGTGCCGGCTTCGACCAGGCGGCGCAGGACGGCCTTCTCGGCGACGATGGCGGCGTAGTAGCCGGCGTTCGCCGCGGTGGGCACCATGCTGGTCAGGCTGTGCAGGTACTCGGCACCGCCACCACGGGACAGCAGGCCCGTCTTGGTCAGCTCGTCGGTGACGGCGATGACGTCGGTCGGCTCACCGTGGGAGTACAGCGACAGGATCGCGTCGAAGATGACCTCGTGCTTGGGGATGTAGAAGTCGACGCCGCGGGCGGTCTCGATGACGTCGGCGACGGCGTCCTTCGACAGCATCATGCCGCCGATGGTCGACTGCTCCGCCAGCATGTCGTGCGGGGGAGTGCGGTCGTTGTTCCGCTCGGCGTACTCCCGGGGGGCCGGGTCCAGATGCGCGATCGACACACGTGCTCCTCAGTGTTTGGCGGTGCTGGCGGACGGCTCAGAGAACCGCTCCCCACCGAGCAGTTCTACCCCGGGCGACCGACATCCCCGAGTCGCTGGCTCAAGCTACGGGTACGGAGTTATCCCCAGCAAACGGCCCTGTGGACAACTCTGTGGAGAGACCGTGGAACACGCCGGGGTCTTGTGTGGAGGGTTGTGCACTCAGCTGTGGACAACTCCCCTGGGGAACACACTTTCGACTGTTGACCAGGGCTTTCGTGTTCCACACCATGTGTGGAGAACTCGGCTTCAAGTGGGAGTCGAAGGTTCCCGTTCGAAGCCTCCACTGTGCAGAACCGACTTGACAAACGCCCTCAGCGTCCCGTTCCACTCGGCTGGCTCCCAGGTGGGCAGAGCGGGGCCGGACGTAACCAGCCAACCGTGTTTCGGGTGCCGGACCTGCTCAGCCGGCACGCGCCTCCAGGACGTCACCGACACCCGCCGACACGCCGTCATCCGCAGAAGGCACGGCAGCAGAAGACACGGTGACGGACGGCTCCGCGACGGACGGTCCGGCGGCAGACGGCACGGCGACCGACCCGGTCCGGGTCGCCGCCGTGACCATCGGCACCTGCACGGTCGAGGCGATGCCCGTCCCCAGGTGCACGAGCGCCGTGCCGGGCTGCACCCGCGACGAGATCGACGACCGCGAGATCCGCACACCCACCAGGTCACCGGCGAGCGTGTCCTGCGGCGACAGCAGCGCCCCACGACGGTTCTTCTTCGCGTCCACCTGCCACCCACCGAACCCGGCGGCCAGCCCGGTCGTGTTCCCGCCGAGCACCAGCCCCTGCCCGTTGTCGGCCAACCCGCGCACGAAGGTGCGGAGCTCGGCCTTCGCGGAGCAGTCGATGAGCAGCTCGCCGTCGTCGACGACCAGGACGACCCCGGGCCGGCCGAGCAGGTCCTCGACGTCCGACGCCGAGACGTCGTCGCCCGTGACGGTCGCCAGGACGCCGGGCAGACCGGCCAGGTCGCGCACGGCTCCCGGCCGGGGTGCGAACACCACGATCGGCGTCCCGCCGGCCAGCAGCGAGCGCGCCATCGCGGCGACCATCGTCGAACGCCCGGCCCGCGAGGGACCGGCGACGATGAAGGTGCCGCCGCCCTCGCGCAGGTCCACGGTCTGCAGCGACATGTCGTCGCCACCGATGCCGGTGACGGCGACCATCGACGCCGGTGCGGGCGCTCCGTCGAGCTCAAGCGCGCCGTCGAGGTCCAGGTCCTTCGGCAGCGCATCGACGCGGAACGGCCGGATCCGGGGGAGTCCGAGCGTCTCCTCGTCGGCCCGGACCCGCCGTGCGAGCGCCTGGACGGCGGCCGTCTGCCCCTGGCCCGACACGTCCTCACCCAGGGTCGCGAACTGCAGCTCGGTCCCGCTGTCGGCACGGAAGCCGCGCCCCGGTGGGATGGTCGCCGGCAGCTGTCGGTGGTTGATCCCGCCGAGCGAGTAGTCCAGTCGGTCGGTCAGGCGCATCACGATCTTGTCGTCGGTCAGTGTCGACATCCGCGACGTCAGCAGCGTGCGGTCGCCGGAGATGACGACGTGGATGCCCGCACCGGTGCCGTCGCGCAGCAACGACTGGATCGCCTCGGTGAGGGACCCGCCGTCGACCTCGCCGAGCGTGGTGGTGAAGTTCTCCCACCGGTCGACCAGGACCAGCACGTGCGGAAGGCGGTCCGCCTCGGCGGCCAGCATCCGCTGCTCGGTGATGTTCGCGGCCCCGGCCGCGGCGATCACGTCGTGTCGTCGCGCCATCTCACGGGTCAAGCGTTCGATCAGCCTGGAGGCACGCTCCACCTGGGTGCGCTGGGCGACGGCCCCGCAGTGGGGCAGGGACTGCAACGACGCCAGGGCGCCGTTGCCACAGTCGACGACGTAGAGGTGCAGGTCGCTGGAGGCGATGGACCCGGCCGCGGAGGCGGCGAGCGTGCGGAGCGCCTGGGACCTTCCGGACCCCGGCGCGCCAACGACGTAGAGGTGGCCGAAGCGCTCGAGGTCGACGGTCGCGGCACGCTGCTGCTGGGTGTCGGGCAGGTCCTCCAGACCCCAGGCGAAGCTGAGTCCCGAACCCCCGTCGGGGGTCACCGTCACGTCAGCAGAGGCATCGACGCCGGTAGCGGCTCCGCCGACGCTCGCGGAAGCCACGGCGGACAGGGGGAGCAGCTCGGGCAGCGGCGGCAGCCACGGCGAGTGCAGCGGTCCGATGCCCATCTGCTCGCGGGCGTCCCGCATCGCCCTGACCAGGACGGACAGGTCGGTCGCTGCCGAACCCGGACCGGACTTCGACGGGCGCTCGGGCGGCGACATCGCGAAGTCCCGCCACTCCAGGACCCGGACGAACGGCAGGACGGCACTCGCGTCCGCTTCACCGGCCCACCGACCACCGACGCGGGCGGACTGGAACGGCACGACCGACGAGTGACCCAGGCGGGCGTATGCCCGTCCGGGCACGCTCTTCGGGATACGTGCCGCATCAGCCACGTCGATGACGTCGGTGCTCTCGCCGCCGTCCGTCATGCGGAGGGCGACGCGCAGGTTCGTGTTCGCGCGGATGTCCGGACCGACCACGCCACCGGGACGCTGGGTGGCCAGGATCAGGTGCACGCCGAGGGACCGACCGCGCTGGGCGATGCCGATCAGCCCGGCGACGAAGTCGGGCAGCTCGGTGACCATGGCCGCGAACTCGTCGATCACCAGGACCAGTCGGGGCATCTGCTCGCCGGAGCCACCGCGGGCCAGGTGTGCCTCGTGGTCCTCGATGTCCTTCGCCCCGGACGCCGCCAGGATGTGCTCGCGCCGGGTCAGTTCGGCGCGGAGCGACCGCAGGGCCCGCTCGACCAGGTGCTGGTCCAGGTCCGTGACCAGGCCGACGGTGTGCGGCAGGTCCGACGCGACACTGAAGGCCGCACCGCCCTTGTAGTCGACGAGCACGAAGGTCATCCGGTCCGGACGGTTCGCCGCCGCCAGCGAGGCCACCAGGGTCTGCAGGAACTCGGACTTGCCCGACCCGGTGGTGCCGGCGACGAGCCCGTGGGGACCGTCCCGCACCAGGTCGAGCGCGAACGGCCCGTCGATGCCGACCCCGACGATGGCCGAGGTGGTGGGGGAGCCGGACCGCCAGCGCGAGGCCATCACGGACCCGCTCGGCTGCGGCAGGTCGAGCACGTCGAGCAGCCGGGCGCTGTCCGGCACCAGGCCGTCGCCGTCCGAGCCGGAGGTGTCGCGCAGCGGCGAGAGCGCGCGGGCGACCTCGTCGAACCAGTCGTCCTCGATGCGGTCGGCCAGCACGAGGTCGACCGGCGCGGACATCTGGCGGCGGAGGACCAGCTGCGTCGGCGAGCGGTGCAGCACGGTGGCGACGCACTCCTCGGGGAGCTGCCACTCTTCTTCGTCGATGCAGATGAGCCGGATGCCCAGGGCCGGTCCGTCACGGAGCAGTCCGACGACGCCGGGCATCGCACGGAGTCGGCGTGCACCGTCGAGCACGACGACGATCTCGGGCGAGAACCGACGCCGGCTGTTGACGTTCTTCTGTCGTTCGGCCCGACGCTCGGCCAGGATCTGCGTCAGTTCGGCCAGGCGGCGGCCGATGGTCTCGGCGTCCGACCCGACCAGGGCCAACGCCTCCTGCCCGTCCGTCGGTCGCACGTGGGGGAGCCACACGGTCCACGCCCAGTCCGGCACGGCCGACTGCGCGGTCAGCACGACGAACTGCACCTCGCGCGGGGACTGCGTGACGGCGAGCTGGCCGAGCAGCCAGCGGCCGATCGAGCGGGGCCAGGTGCCGGGTCCGGCGATGCCGACGACGCCGACCTCGGCGAGCGGCACCGTGACGGGCACGCCCCGGGTCCAGCGGGGTTCCTGGTCCAGGCGGTCCTGGTCGCGGTCGTCCTCGACGGTGACGGTGGAAGGCAGGTCCCCGATGCCGACCCGCACGTGCAGGTGGTCGGCGTCCGTCGGTCGGCGCTCCCACAGGCGGCGGGTCGGGGTCGTCGCGGTGATCCGCAGTGCGGCCGCGTCGAGCGAGTCCTCCCGACGCTGGTCGCGTTCGGCCAGGACGGCTCCGGCCACCGCGTCCTCGATCGCCCGCACTCGGTCGGCGTGGTCGGCGAGGGCCTTGCGGTGGCTCTTCTTGCCGGTCTTCCGTGCGGTGATCGTCTGCCCGATCACCATGATCGGCGTCATGAACGCGAACAGCAGGTAGAACGGCGAGTGGAAGACGGTCGCCATCACGATGCCGAACATCGCCGGCACGAACACCATGATCCACGGCAGTGCGGACCGCTGCGGCGGCACGGGCGGCTTCGGGATCCGGAACGACGTCGGACGCAGTGGCGGCAGCAGGCGGGGCGGCCGGTTGAAGTCGAGCTGGCCGGAGTCCGGCGGACGCAGCAGCATCCGGTCGACCACGGCCACCGGGCGGACGGTCAGCGCCGTCTCGGCGACCCGGAGGACCGCGCCCGGCTCCCACGCGGTCCACTCGTCGCCGACGTGTTCGCCGTCGACGGTGACCTCGGGCAGCGCGGACGGGTCGGTGTCGGGGTGGCCGGCGGCGGGGTCGAGCGCCCCGGGCAGCAGCGCACCCGGCGGCAGGGACCCGAGGGCGGCCGGGGCCAGGCCAGCGGGCGGCACGGCAGCGGGCGGCACCGCACCCGGCTGCACCGCACCGGGCGGCACCACAGCGGAGTCCCCGGACGTGCCGGCACCCTCCGGAGTGTCCCCGACGACCGCCGGGTCCGGCGACGACTCGGCCACGAAGGCCGGGGCGAGGCGGACGGTGACGGTCCCGTCGAAGGCGATCCGTGCCTCCAGGCCGGACAGCCCCGCCGTCTCGGAACCGGTGAGCGTCTCGCTGTCCGGGGTGAACGCCAGGCGCACGGTCCCGACGCCGACCCGGACGCACCGGCCCGCGCCGACGCCACCGGCGACGAGCAGGTCGACCAGGCCCCGTCCGGCACCGGTGTCGGCATCGGCGCCGATGTGCAGGACAGCGCCGTCTACCAGGCCGCTGTCGGCGAAGCGTACGTCGGCGTCACCGGCCTCGGCGGGCAGGGGTGTCCCGCCGGTCCGACGCGACAACGCGTCGACGACGGAGCGCATGGTGGCGGATCCGGGTGCGTCGATGAGGACGTCCGAGCGCACGCCCGTGACGTCATCGACGACGGTGACGACGACCTGCATCAGGCGCCGGCCGTCTGTGCCGGAGCGGTCTCGATCGGCGCTGCGGTCGGGGCGGCCTCGTCGACGACCGGCTCGGACAGCCCCAGGTCCATCCACCGGACCGACCCGAGTTCCGCCGAGGTCGAGGTACCGTCACGACGGCACTCCAGGGTCCAGCGGGCGAGCGGGCTCGGCTGCAGCGCGATGACGGCCCAGCGGCCGCTCGGCCGCTCGAGCAGCCGCACCAGTTCACGACCGTCCGTACCGCCCGGCAAACTCTGGACGACCAGGAGGCCCGGGGTCGCGTCCGCCGCGACGGTCGCCACCGCCTCGGCCACCGACACGGAGGCCACGGTCCCGAACTCGTCGCCACGGACGCCGACCGTCAGCACCGGGGTCGTGCGCGACCACGGGTCGGTGCGGACCTGGTCGACGACCCGGCGGGCGATCGCGGTGCGGGCAGCACGGTCCCCGCCCAGGGCGACGACCCCGCCGACCGCGGCCAGGTCGACCAGGACGCTGCCGTCCTGGTCGGTGCCGAGGCCGACGACCGTCGCGAACCGGACCGAGGCGTCCTCGGTCAGCGCGACGGCCTGGAGCGCCTGCATCGGTGCCGACCACGAGTGCCCGTCCGGGGTCGCGGCCCACGGCTCCGGCGGGGCGACGGTGGGGGCGGTCAGGTCGAGCCGCACGGTCGGGCCGATCGACGCCCGGACGAAGCCGGGGAACACGACGCCGGCCGTCCGGCACGAGGCCTCGACGCTCCGGAGCACGCGGTCGAGCGCCCACGCGGTGGCGTCGTCACGGCGGACCCGGTCGGCCCAGGCGATGGCGTCCGTCGCGGTCCGGCGGCGGAGCGCGACGATCACCGGCACCACGAAGGCCAGGGTCGCGACGAACAGCAGGGCCGCGCAGGTGAGCACCAGGTGGGACGCCGGGTGCAGGAAGTCCCAGGTCATGCCGTGCCACCGATCTCGGCCAGACGGAGCTCGAGCGGGGTCGGCTCGGCGTCGGGGACGTCGGTCCAGCGGAACGTGGTCATCATCGCGTCGAACAGCATCACCAGGGCGTCGGTGATCCGCTCGTCGGTACCGATGTCCCGGGTTTCGGCACCGGGCCCGGTCGCGTCCTGGTCCGCCGGGGCGCTGATCGCCGAGAACGACATCACCACCCAGCGGCCCGGACGGTGCGGCACCGGGATCGTGTAGACCACCTGACGGTCGTCGACCGCGGGCAGCTCGCCCGCCACCTCGTCCGGCACGGCCCGGCGGAGCTGCGTCTCGGTGCGGGCCGCGATGCCGCCGTCGACCTGGCGGAGGCCCGGGTCCTGCTGGTCGTGCCGGTCCGGCAGGGCGTCGGCGAGCAGCTCGGCGATGACCTCCTCCGGCGCCTGGTCGGACTCGTCGTCGACCTCGCTCTCGATGATCGACACCGGCGGGGTGAACCCGTCGACGGGCTGCACCGGCAGGTAGACCGCGGTCGCGCCGTTGTCGCCCGCCTCGACGACGGTCGACATCAGGCGCTTCTGCATCTCCTGGCGGAGCGGTTCGGCACGGTCGCGCGGCAGCGAGTCCGGAAGTGCGCGGGCGATGACCTCGCGGACCGTGGCGGCGAGGACCGGCCGGTCCTCCTCACGTGCGGGCAGGCGGGCCCATCCCGGCGGGACGACCATCAGGAACGACGAGATCGGGGCGGTCATGCGGACACCTCGTTCCGGACGCGGCCGACCAGGGCGACGACCTCGGGAGCGAAGACCGGCACGACGTCGAGCTCCCGCGTCCGCCACAGCACCCGGGTGTCCACACCGTCCTGCCGTCGGACGGCGCACACCGTGGCCCAGATCACACCCTCGTCGTCCACGTCGAAGCGCGTCACGACCGGGCCCTCGCCGCCGACGTCCTCGGGCAGCTCGTCGACCGCCGGGGGATCCGACGGAGCGCCACCGGTCGCGCCGGCCAGCTCGAGCAGGTCCGGGCCGGACTCGTCCGCCACCCCGACCGAGACGATCACCGGCAGCGGCCACCGGTTCGGCACGGTCAGGGCCGCGACCAGACGCTCGTCGCCGTCGAGCGAGGCGCGGAACTCCAGCAGGGTGTCGACGGCGTGTTCCGGGTCCACCGACGGACCGTCGGCGAACAGCCGGTCGGGACCCTGCGCCTCCCGGTCGATGTCCGCGACCGCGTCGAACAGCGCCAGCACGTCGGCCCGCCAGGCGGGCGTCAGCTCGTCGGCGCCGGGGACCACCAGCCACTCCGGGGCGTCGACGTCGATCGTCGAGGTCAGGACGGGTACAGCGCTCATGGATTGGCTCTCAGATCGTGATCGGGTGCTTGAACTCGCCGTAGGACTCGGTCCACGGGCGCTGCTGGTCGTTGCCGATCATGGTGGGGTTGATGACGAGGCCGGTGATCGACCACGCCTTGCCCTGCGCACTCATGCCGCCGTTGACCCAGGTGTGCCACTTCGGCGCCGATGACCCGACGCCGGCGAAGCCGCGCGCACCCAGCCACTTGTCGATGTCCGCGCGGTTCAGCTGCCCGTCGATGCCGGCCAGACGTTCCGCCCACCCATCGAAGCCCCTCTTCGTGAACAGATCGGAACCGAACTGTTTCGAGATGGTGCTCCAGTCGTTCTTCGCGGTGGTGCCGACCTGGCGCAGGTTCCACCAGTTCGGGTTGTCCGGGAACTTGCTCGTGAAGGCCCCGATGGCCCGGTCGACGTCCTTCATGTTCGCGGCGATCAGGTCATCGGCGCCGCGGACGAGCCCCGCTTCCTTCGCGATCTGCGTCTCGGCGGACTTGATGCCGCCCTGCAGCGCACCCTTCTGCTCGACCAGGGGCTCGAGGTTCCGCCGGAGCTGGTCGGAGATGGTCTTCGCCGCGCCGAGGCCCTTCGTCCCGACGTCCCGGAGCGCGTTCTGGGTGAAGCCGGACATCGCACCGTCGACGTGCTGCACCGCTCCGGTCTTGCCGCCGATCTGGGTCTTCAGGCTGTTGATCCGCTGGATCGCGTCGGATCGGAACTCCTTGAGGGGCGCCAGACGCTCGCCGAGCTTGGCGGTCATCGAGGTCTTGCCGGCCTTGAGCCCGCTCTTCACGGCGACGGACGTGGCCTTCGTGATGCCCGACCCGATCCCCAGCGTGGCGACGCCGACGACGGCCATCACCAGGTCGAAGACGTTACCCTCGCCCAATGCGACGAGCCCGAGCTGGGCGACCAGCCCCACGCCGGCGGCGACCGCACCCATGATCGCCAGGACGCCGACGCCCGGGATCAGGATCGCCAGCGCCGCCAGGGCGATGCCGATGTAGGTGAAGATCTTGACGATCAGCTTGAGCAGCTTCGAGAAGAACGCCTTGATCTTGTCGCCGAGCGTGTCGTGCAGTCCGTCGTGCCACGACGCCCGGATCGTCGCGGCGGCCGCCTTGCCCGCGGCCGTGATGCCGTCGAGCGCCCGGTGCAGTCGGGCCTTCGCCGCGTCGGCGTCACCCTGGGCGGCGGACGATGCCCGGCCCTTGGCGCTGACGGCGTCCTGCTCCTCGGTCGTCATCGGCGGGGCGTCCTGCGCGCGGTCCTTCGACGGGTCGGACATCGACGCGGCGCGGGTGCCGGCGGCGTCGGCCTCCTCGGCGTCCTGCAGTGCAGCGGCACTCTCGTCGAGGGCGTGCTGCAGTTCGGGCAGGTACGCCGTCAGGGCGTCCCGGATGGCGTCGTAGCGGCCGGACATCTTCGTCAGCGAGGCGGCGACCTCCTTGCTCTTCTTCCGCACGGCGTCGGCCGTCGCGCCCTTGAACTGCGCGTCGTCGCCGTCACCGATGCGCCGGAGCACGTCGGCTTCCGAGGTGATCTCGTCGGCGATGGTCTTGTAGTACGTGACCAGTTCCTGCACCACGGGGACGTCGGCGACGACCGGGTCGGACGACTGGTCGAGCAGGGCCCAGTTCCCGCCGCGGGCCGGCATCAGGCACCACCGTCGGTCGGGTGGGACTCCGTGGTGAGCTTCTCGGAGAGGTCGTGTTCGAGGTCGGTGAAGTGCTCGGTCGCCTTCTGCATCTTCTCGTGCAGGTCCTTCACGGCGCCCTTCATCTTGTTGCGGTGGATCTTCCAGTCGCCGGAGAAGTCGTGCATCGCCTTCTGCACGTCGTGCTGGCCGTAGACGTCGCTGAGCGCCCGGTCGTCGGACTTCTGGTGTTCGAGTTCGTCGGAGATGTGCTGCAGCTTGGTGGCCGAGTCCTCGAGGACGGCCGAGGTGATGATGAGGTCTGCCATGGTGCTCCCGATCAGTCGTGCCGGAGGTGAACGGGTCGGGGCCCCACCGAACGGCGGGGCCCCGGTCCGGAAGCGGACTACTTGATCGCGTTCGCCAGCTCGGAGTCCGTCTGCTGCAGGGCCTCGGCGGCCTTGTTCAGGTACGTGGACATGCCCTCGAGACCCTCGATGGTCTTCGTGGCACCGTCGTTGAACTCCTGGTACGAGTTGCCGAACGCGACCGAGGACTGGTCGGTCACGTAGCCGCCGGAGATGAGCGAGTCCACGAGGGACTTCAGCTCACGGAGCTTCGAGGTGATGTCCTGCTCGCCGTTGACCAGACGGGTCGCGGCATCCTGCATCTCGCCGTAGGTGACGTTCAAGTTGGGCATTGCGTGCTCCTGTCAGTCGCATCGCACCCGGTGTCGCTCGGTCGGGTGCGCCCCCCGGATGAGGGACTGCCGAGAGGTTATTCCGGGTCGGTACGACCCGGCGGGGTACGTTTCCGCACCACCGTGCGATCGGCTGCTACACACCGATGTGCACATTCCAGCATGCCGGTCCGGCCGGCCTGGAGGATCGGGGGCGCGTCCGCAACGCCCGTCGCGCAGAATTGTCATGTCACCCGACAAACAATCTTCTCGTCCTCGGCGTGTCGCCCCGGTACGAAAAGCGCACGGGTCCTCCCAACGGAGGACCCGCGCCCGGCTCAGAACCCGTGCGTGAGGGTCTTCGCCGCCTCGTTGTACCCGGGCAGACGCTGCTGGTCGGTGCCGAAGCCGGTCGGCTTCAGGCCCTGGCCGTACACGATCGTGTTGCCCCAGCTCGCGACCACCCGGCCGCCGGAGGCCCACTTGTGCCAGGCCGGCGTCGTCGCGATCTCGACGCCGTACTTCGACCACATCTCCTTCTGCATGGCCGTCATCTCGTGGTGACGGTCGACGCTGAACAGCCGCTCGGCACGCCAGTCGCCGCGCTTGAACACGTCGGCGATCTTCACCTTGTCCTCGGCCCAGAGCGTCTTGTTCGGGTGCCACCAGTTCGGCTTCTCGCGGAACTTGCCGATGCTGGTCAGGCTCTTCGCGTTGCCCAGCGCCTTCTGGGTCTCCGCGATCTCCTTCTGCACCGCACGCAGTGACGCCAGCCGCTCGGGGAAGCCCTTCGCGCCGTACCGCGGGTTGAACGCCCGCTCGAGCGCCGCCGACCGAGCCGTGCCGAGCTTCTCGAGCGAGGCGGTCGCGTTCTTCTGGAAGCCCACCGAGCTCTTCGCGATGCCCGCGGTCTTCATCGTCGACACGGCCTTCGTCAGCGCACCACCGGCACCGACGAGCACGAGTCCGACGGCCGAGGTGATGACGTCCAGCCACGAGCCCTCACCCATGCCGGCCAGGGTGATGTTCGCCACCAGGACCACGGACGCTGCCACCGCCGCCATGAACGTGAACATCCCGACGCCCGGGATGAGGATCGCCAGGGCAGCCAGCGCGATGCCGATGTAGGTGAAGATCTTGACCAGGATCTTCAGCAGCTTCGAGAAGAACGCCTTGATCTTGTCGCCGAGGGTGTCGTGCAGCCCGTCGTCCCAGGCCGCGCGGATCGTCGTCGCAGCGGCCTTGCCGGCACCGTTCAGCGCGTCGACCGAGCGACGCAGGCGAGCGGTCGCGGCGTCGGCGTCGGCCTTCGCACCCTCCACCGCCCGGTGCTTCGCGTCGATCTGGCCCTGCTCGTCGCTCGTGATCGCCGGTGCGTCCGAGGCCCGGTTCTGCGACGGGTCGGGCATCGAGCCAGCCCGGCTGCCGGACGCCTGGGCGTTCTCGGCGTCCTGCAGCGCGGCCGCGGACTCGGCGAGCCCCCGCTCGAGTTCCGGCAGGTACCCCTTCAGCGCGTCCCGGATCGCGTCGTAGCGTCCGGAGAGCTTCGTGAGGGAACCGGCCACCTCGCCGCTCTTCTTGCGGACCGCGTCGGCCGTCGCGCCCTCGAACTGGCTGTCGTCGCCGTCGCCGATGCTCTTGAGGACCGCGGCCTCGGACGTGATCTCCTGCGCCATGGTCGAGTAGTAGGTCACGAGCTCCTGCACGACGGAGACGTCGGCCACCATCGGGTCCGACGCTTCGCCGACGAGGGCCCAGTTGCCACCACGGGCGGGCATCAGGCGGCCCCGCCGTCGGTCGGCTGAGACTCGGTCGTCAGCTTCTCGGTCAGGTCGTGCTCGAGGTCGGTGAAGTTCTCGGTCGCCTTCTGCATCTTCTCGTGCAGGTCCTTCACGGCGCCCTTCATCTTGTTCCGGTGGATCTTCCAGTCGCCGGAGAAGTCGTGCATCGCCTTCTGCACGTCGTGCT
>NZ_JARUXD010000030.1:0-38285 GCF_030433875.1 Curtobacterium sp. PsM8
GGGCGGCCGGGGGGGGGGCCCCCCGGGCCCCCCGGTCCGTCGTCTGCCTGCTCCGGCAGGGCTCTGCCTGCTACGGCAGGTAGTACGTCGGGTTCGGTAGCTTCACGGACCGGTCGGCGGAACCGCCGATCAGGTCGCTGTACTGGTCACCGACGTTCGCGACGATGTCGTAGCTGCCACCGGCTCGCGACTCGATGAACGCGCGGGTCTGCGACTTGTACTCGATCGTCGTGCACTTGGCCGTCGCGCAGTGCACGTACGACGGCTGCTGCGAGGTACCGGTGCCGGTCCACTTCGTGAAGTAGGTGCGGTGTCCGTCCTGTTCAGCGGCGAACTGGGGGAAGCCCACCCTGTGCAGGTTGTCGATCGTGGCGGTCTGCTGCGCCTCGTTGCGTCCGGTGAGACCGATGACCGTGCAGCCGGAGCGCTCGGCGACGGACACCAGGTTCGTCATCGAGGGCGTGGCCGGGAACCGCTCGTCCTGCACCCAGACGTCCTGCTCGGCCGGGTCGAACACGAAGTGCATGTCCGCGACCTCCATGTCGTAGGTCCAGAGGGTCGTGTCGTCGGCGTCCAGGACGATCGCCGGGTTGCGGTGGCGACGGTCGGCCGCGGTGCACGCGGCGGCGACCTGGGGGATCTGGCGCGCGACGATCGACCGCATCTCGCGGATGTACGGGCTGTCCGTCTTGTTCGCGATGCCGGTACCGGGGTCGCCGGAGTACGTGGCGATCGTCGCCTTGACCGAGTCGATGTTCGGGATGCCCTCGCCGCCCTGCGTGCGGCCGGACGAACCGTCGGCAGCCATGCGGAAGCGCGTCTGTGGGGCGAGCTTCGGCTCACGGACACCCGGCAGGTCGGCCGAAGGGAGGTAGTAGGTCGGGTTCGGCAGCTTCAGGGTCGCGTCGGCGAACCCGCCCTGCAGGTCGGACCACTGGTCGCCGACGTTCAGCGTGATGTCGTAGCCCAGGTCCTGCTCGATGTGCTTGCGGGTGAGGGCCTTGTACTCGACCGTCGTGCACTTCGCCGTCGCACACGTGACGTAGCTCGGCTGCTGCGATGCACCCTTGCCGGTCCACTTCGTGAAGAAGTGGTCGTCGGTGAAGCCCGAGTACCCGACCTTCGCCAGGTTGGCGAGCGTCGCGGCCTTCTGGTCGTCGTTCCGACCGGTCAGCCCGAACACGGTGAAGCCGACCTTCTGCGCGGCGGCGACGAAGCCCACCATCGACGGGGTCGCCGGGAAGCGCTGGTCCTGCACCCAGACGTCCTGCTCGGCCGGGTCGAACACGAAGTGCATGTCGGCGACCTCCATGTCGTAGGTCTCGAGCGTGGTGTCGTCGGTGTCGAGGACGATCGCCGGCTTCTCGTGACGCCGGACCGCGCGGTCGTAGGTCTTCTGCAGGGAGCGGGTCTGCTTCGCGATGATCGAGCGCATCTCGCGGATGTACGGGCTGTCCGTCTTGTCCGCGACACCCGTGCCGGGGTCGCCGTAGTACGCCGCGATCGTCTTCTTCACGGAGTCGATGTTCGGGATGCCCTCGCCGCCCTCGGTCTTCCCCGACGAGCCGTCCGGCGCCATCGTGAAGTGTGTACGGGGCGTCAGGTGTCGGTCGGCGCGGCTGGTCGCACTGCTGCTGCTGCTGCTCGTCGTGGTGGGTGCGGTCGTGGTGGCGTTCGCCGCCGTGCCGCTGAGCAGGGCGACGGCGAGCGCGGCCGCGGTGACGGCGGCGACCGCGGCGGAACGGCGCGCGGGGGAGGGGAGGGTCATGCGGGTCCTTCGGTCCGGGACTGCCCCCGACCGGGGGCCACGGCTGACGCTAGCTGGGAGAGTGCCGTGCGTCCAGAGTCTGTTGCCGACTGCACCAGCGGGAGCGTTCTGCGGCTCCCGCTAGAGTGGTCGAGCCGGCCTCTGTAGCTCAATGGAAGAGCAGTTCCGTCCTAAGGAAAGGGTTGGGGGTTCGAGTCCCTCCAGGGGCACTTCCGGTGGTTCGTCCCGTTCCGTCCTCAGGAAAGGGTTGGGGGTTCGAGTCCCTCCAGGGGCACTGTCGACGTGGCGGGCCCGCGGGTGCACACTTGCTGCACCCGGACGAGGAGGCCCCCGTGTTCCAACCCGCCAGCGCCTACAGCGGATTCAGCGTGGACGACGTCGACGCTGCCGTGGCCTTCTACGCCGGCGTCCTCGGGATCGACGTCCGTGTCCTCGTCGCCGGCCAGATGATGCAGCTCCTGCTGCCCGGCTCCGACGTCCCCGTCCTGGTCTACGGCAAACCGGACCACACTCCGGCGACGTTCACGGTGCTGAACTTCGTCGTGGACGACATCGACACCGCGCTCGACGACCTGGCCGCTCTCGGTGTCCACCCGACCGACGGCGGACAGTGGGCGGACGAGCGGCAGGTCCTCCGCGGCCGGTCCCGTGCCATGGGGCCGGACATCGCCTGGTTCGCGGACCCCGCCGGCAACGTCTTCTCCGTGCAACAGCAGTGACCACGTACCCGTCGCCAGCGTCCTGATCCGATCCGAGCAGGTGCCGAGAACCCGTGCGCATGACGGTGGTGCGGGCGGATACTGGGGGAGTGCGAGAACTCCAAGCCGCCATCGCCGCGGACCTCAACGTCCAGCCGACCATCGACCCCGAGCAGGAGGTCGCCCGGCGCGTGGGCTTCCTGCGCGACTACCTGCTGACCACCGGCGCGAAGGGCTACGTCCTCGCCGTCAGTGGCGGGCAGGACTCCACCCTGGCCGGTCGCCTCACGCAGCTCGCGATCGAGTCGCTCCGCGCCGAGGGCCACGCGGCCGAGTTCACCACCGTGCGGATGCCGTACCGCGTGCAGGCCGACGAGGACGACGCGCAGCTCGCGCTGCAGTTCATCGCCGCCGACCCGGGCATCGTCGTCAACATCGAGCACGGGGTCGACGGGGTCGTCCAGGACACCGCGGACGCCGGGGTGCCGCTGAGCGACTTCGTCAAGGGCAACGTCAAGGCCCGGATGCGGATGGTCGCGCAGTACGCCGTGGCCGGGCAGCGCGGGTACCTGGTCGTCGGCACGGACCACGCGGCCGAGGCGGTGACCGGCTTCTTCACGAAGTACGGTGACGGCGGTGTCGACCTCACGCCGCTGACCGGCCTGACGAAGAGCCAGGGGCGCCAGCTGCTCGAGCACCTCGGCGCACCGGCCCGCCTGTACGAGAAGGCGCCGACCGCGGACCTGCTCGACGACCTGCCCGGCCAGACGGACGAGGCGAACCTCGGCCTCACCTACGCCGAACTCGACGCCTACCTGCAGGGCCACGACGTCCCGGTCGAGGTCGCCGAGGCGATCGAGGCCCGCTACCGCGCGACGGAGCACAAGCGCCAGGTGCCCGCGACGCCGTTCGACGAGTGGTGGCACGCGACGGCGTGACCGTCGGCTGACCGACAGACGGGAGGCTCTCCACCGGTCCGGTGGGGAGCCTCCCGTCTGTCGGTGGGTCAGGTTGGCGGGACGGTCAGGCCTGGTCGCGGTCGTCGCGACGGTCACGGTCGGAGTCCGGGTGCCCAGCGTCCTGACGCCCATCGTCCGGTCGGCTGCCGTCCTGGCCCTGGGCGCCCTCGCTGGCGAGACGCTCCTGCCAGACGATGCTGCGGGCCGCGCCCTCGAGGACGTCCTCAACCGGGTGCCCGGTCTGGGCCGCCAGCGCACCGCTGAGGCCCGCCGTCAGGGTCCCGCCGGCCTGCGCGAGGCGTTCGACGACCTCTTCCTGGCGCGGGGTGAGCGGCACGTCGACCAGCTCGTCGACAGCGTCGCGGATGTTCGCCTCGCTCGCGTCCAGCGCCTGCTCGTCACCGGACTGCAGCGCCGAGGCCTCGCCGACCACGACCAGCCCGAGTCGCGCTGCGTCCTGCTCCGGGCGACGGGTGTCGTTCTCGTCAGTCATGACGTGGACGGTACGCGCCGCGTGCTGCGCGGCGTCCGGACGACGGGGGACGTGCTGGCGAACAGACGACGGGAGGCCCGGTACCAGCTGGTACCGGGCCTCCCGTCGTGACGTTCCGTGCGTCAGCGGCGGGCGCCGCGACCCGCGAAGCGCGTGTAGAGGAACAGCACGATGACGGCGCCGATGATCGAGCCGATGATGCCGGCCGGCTGGAAGAAGCCGTCCGTCGGGTCGTGCTGGAAGATGAGGAAGCCGAGCAGGCCACCCACGAACGAGCCGACGATGCCGAGGACGATGGTCATCAGGATCGACATGTTCTGCTTGCCGGGGATGATCAGTCGGGCGAGGGCACCGGCGATGAGGCCGATGACGATGAGGCTGATGATGAGGCCGAGTACGCCCATGGTGTTCTCCTTGTTCCGCGGCCGGTCCGAGGCTGCGGCGGATCACCGAGCTCAGGGCCGGAGCCCGATTGAACACCGGATCGACTCAGCGTGTCATCAGGAACGGTCGCTACCCGCCAGGACGGAGCCGCGGAGGGTGCTCAGACCGCGCCCGAGGACTCCAGCTCGCCCTGCAGTTCGGCGTCGGACGGCTCGACGAAGTGCTTGCCGTTCGGCAGCACGACGACGGGGATGTTCTTCCGGCCGCTGATCGCCTCGGCCCGGTCCGCTGCCGACAGGTCGGCCTCGACGTCGACGTACTGGTAGTCCACGCCCAGGCGGTCGAGCAGCGCCTTGGAACGACGGCAGTCGCGGCACCAGTCCGCGCCGAACATGGTCACCTTGTCGAACGTCTCGTCAGTCATGTCGGTCACTACGTCCGCCGCGCCTTCCGTATTCCCGGTGACCGGGTCCGTGTGCGCGGGAGCACGATGGCCCCATGACGCTCGAGACCGAGGCGCGGGGCAGCGCCCACCCGCACCACCGGCACGGCTGGTGGTGGAAGACCCTGCTCGGCGGGTTCCTGCTCTGGGTCGTGACGATCATCGTGACGATCGCCACCCAGAACACGAACCTGGTGCCGACGATCATCCTGATCGGCAGCTTCCTGGTCCCCTTCACGGTCGTGCTGTTCGTCATCGAGCGGGTCACCGGCACGATCAGCACCATGCAGCTCGTCACCGCGTTCTTCGTGGGCGGGGTGCTCGGTGTCCTCGGGGCGTCACTGCTCGAGTCCGACCTCCGACCGGGAGCCGGGCTGTACCTACTCGTCGGCTTCGTCGAGGAACTCGTCAAGGGGGTGCTGCTCGTCGTGGTCGGGTGGCGGGTCCGGCCGAAGACCGCGCGGCAGGGGGCGCTCCTCGGGGCGACCGTCGGCGCCGGGTTCTCGGCGTTCGAGTCCGCCGGGTACGCCTTCAACGCCGCGATCACCACCCGCGGCATCGACCTGTCCTCGCTGCTGCAGACCGAGGTCGCGCGCGCCGTGCTGTCCCCGGTCGGCCACGTGCTCTGGACGGCGATCCTCGGGTCCGTGCTGTTCGGCGTGGCACATGGGCGACCGAGGTTCCGGTGGGCGTGGCAGATCCTGGTCGCCTACGTCGTCGTCGCGGTGCTGCACGGGCTGTGGGACTCGAACTCGACCATCTCGACCCTGCTGGCGTTCGTCCTGACGGGGACGCCGTTCTCGGCGGCGCAGGACGGGTACGTGCCGTCGTCCCTCGCCGGCGTCGTCACGTCGTTGTACGTCGCCGGGCTCGCGGTCGTGTCCGTGATCGGCGTGGCCGTCCTGGTCGGTGTGCTCCTGCACTACCGGCGGCGGGCGCGACGGCTCGACGCGGGACAGCGTGCGCAGCTGGGCGCCTGGGCCGGGTCGCCGCCGCCGCACCCGCTCCGCTGAGGCGGTCCGGAGCGCCCTACGATGGGCGCATGCCGCGCGCCGACCCGACAGCCCGCGTCGACCCGGCCGTGCTGGCCTGGGCCTCCGCCGCCGTGCGGCACACCGCCCGGGTGACGAACATGCTGATCGCCGCCCGGCGCTTCCGCATCGTCGGCGGCGACGCCCGAGATGCGGCAGTCCTCCACGACCTGCTCGCGGGACTCGGTGCCCGGCCGGCCGAGGACCCGGCCGCCGATCCAGCCGCTGTCGACCAGCTCTGGTGCCTCGGCACGCCGGAGGAGTCCGTCCTCGCGGTCGAGCAGGCCACCGCCGACCGCCCGCGCGGGTCCACGCTGCTCGTGGTCGACGCCGGCCGCCACGTCCCCGCCGTCGACGAGGACGCGTTCGGTCCGACGACGCTCGCCCGACCCGGGGTGCTCGGTGTGCCGACGACGTCCGACGACGTGTTCCTCGTCTCCACCGGCCGTTCCGCCGAGGACGACCCCGCCGCCCAGGCCCGCATCCGCTGGGCCCGACGATCGATGCCGGTCGCCCGCGCGGTCGCCGACGAGCTCCGGCAGGGCAGTCTGCTGCGCGGCACCCGCATCGGCGTCGGCCTGTTCCTGGAGCCGAAGACCGCGGTGCTCGCCCTGCTGCTGCAGGACGCCGGTGCCGAGGTCGTCGTCTACGCCCACGCCGACGAGACCGACGACGCCGTCGCGGACGTGCTCCGCCGCACGGGCATCCCGGTGCACGCGAGCAGCACGGCGACCGTGCCGGAACAGCGCGACCTGGCGCTCGCGATGCTCGACACCCGGCCGCACGTCCTCATCGACGACGGCTCGCACGTCATCCGGCTCGTGCACCAGGACCGCCCGGACCTGCTGCCGACGATGCTCGGGGCCGCCGAGGAGACCACGAGCGGTCTCCGCCCGCTGCGGGTCATGGCGTCGCGCGGGCAGCTCGGGATCCCGGTGGTCGCCGTCAACGACGCCCGCACCAAGACGTTCTTCGACAACCGGTACGGCACCGGGCAGTCGACCGTGTTCGCCGCGCTGGACCTGCTCGACGGCCTCGACGACCCCTCGGCGGTGCTCCGGCTGGGAGGCTCGGCCGTCGTCGCCGGGTTCGGTCACGTCGGCGAGGGGGTCGCCCTGGTGCTCCGCGCGCTCGGGTTCCGGGTCACCGTCGCGGACCCCGACCCCGTCCGGGCGCTGCAGGCCCTGTTCGCCGGGTACACCGTCGCCCCGCTCACCGAGGCCGTCCGGACCGCCGACCTGGTGATGAGCGCCTCCGGGGTGCCGGACACGATCAGCCTCGCCGTGCTGCGGGCCTGCGCTGCCGGAACGGTCGTCGCGGTCGCCGGCGGGGTCGACCAGGAGGTCGCCGTCGACGACGCGCTCGCCGCCGGAGCGGTCCGCACGACGATCGGACGGAAGGTCGAACGCGTGAGCATCCCGGACGGTCCCGACGTGCTCCTGCTCGACGGCGGGGGCTGCATCAACATCACCGCTGCCGAGGGCAACCCGATCGAGATCATGGACCTGTCCTTCGCGGCGCAGCTCGGGGCGGTGCGGATGCTCGTCGAGCGCGGGGACGAGCTCGAGCGTGCCGTCGTGCCGATCGACCCCGAGGTGGACGCGGTGACCGCCCGCGCGGCGCTCGCCGCGTTCGGGACGGTGGTCGGGCCTCCCGGCCGTCCGGCTGACACGACCTGGCCAGCTGCGCAGCCCGCGGACCGGGAACCGGACGTCCGAACGCGACGGTTCGGGGAACCGGCGTGAGCGCGGACATGCCGACCGTCCACTCGGCCACGACCGTGCACTCGGCGCGGGTCGTCGTGCCGATGACCGCGCCCCCGATCGCCGACGGTGCCGTGGCCGTGCGCGACGGGCGGATCCTGCACGTCGGTGAACGCTCGTGGGTGGTGGACCAGCTCGACGGCACCCCGTTCACCGAGCGACGGTGGCGTGGCGCGCTGTTGCCCGGTCTGGTCAACGCACACTCGCACCTGCAGTACACCGGCATGGCCAGTGTCGGGCAGGGCCAGTACGACGGGTTCGAGGACTGGGCGTCGGCGTTCAACACCGTCTACGCCGAACCGCACGACTGGCGGGCCGAAGCCGCGGCCGGTGCCGTGCAGTCGATCGCGGCCGGGGTGACGAGCATCGCCGACGTCGTCACCGACCTCGACGCGGCGACCGCACTGCAGGACGCCGGCCTCGGTGGGATCGCCTACTGGGAGGTGATGGACTGGGAGAACGCCGCCTGGCAGCAGCACGGACGCGACCAGGTCCTCGACGAACTCGCCCGCATCCCGACCACCCCCGGCGCTGGGCTCTCACCGCACGCGCCGTACTCGCTCGACGTGGCACCGCTGCTCGAACTGCCCGACATCGTGCGGCAGCGGGGACTGCGCCTGCACCTGCACCTCGGCGAAGCGGCGTTCGAGGGGGAGCGCACCGCCGTCGAGCCGATCCCCGGGCTGGAGGGCGTCGCCGGCGTCGGCCACGGTGCGGACTGGCACCTGGCGAACGTGCCGTCCTTCCGGGCGATGCGCGCCCTCGGGTTCGGCGCGAGCGCGACGTCGTTCGTCGACCGGCTCGGCGTCCTCGGACCGGACTGCCACATCGCGCACGGCGTCTACATGACCGCCGCCGACCGGGCACTGCTCCGGGCTCGCGGCACCGCGGTCGCGCTCTGCCCACGGTCGAACGCCGTCATCGGACTCGACCCGCCACCCGTCGCGGACTACCTGCGGGAGGGCAGCCCGATCGCCGTCGGCACCGACTCCCTGTCGTCGTCGCCGTCGCTCGACCCGATGGCCGACGTCACCGCACTGCACCGGATCGCCCGCGCGCAGGGCTACACCGGTCGCGACCTGCACGAACGACTGCTCGCCGCGGCGACGCTCGGCGGGGCGCACGCGATGGGTCTCGCCGTCGGCCCCGACCGCATCGGACACCTGGCCGTGGGCGCCCGCGCCGACCTCGCCGTGTTCGACGTCGACTCGCGGACCGTGCCCGACGCGCTCGCCGAACTCGTCGAGGACGGCGGCGGACGTGCTGCGGCGACCGTGATCCGCGGGGTCGTCCGGACCGCCGACGCAGCCCGGACGGTGCCCGGCACCGCCAGTGCGGCACCCACGACCACATCTCCCGTCACCCCCAGCAAGGAGCCCCGATGACCGACACCGCACCCCGACCCGGCATGGCCGCACGCCGGACCGTCACCGGCGACCTCGTCGAGTGGCTCGACGTCCCGTCCCGCGCCCGTGCCCTCGGCATGGAGCCGCACCCCGAGGGCGGGTGGTACGTCCGGACCTGGACCTCCCCGGCCACCGTGCAGACGCCCGCGGGGGAGCGTCCCGCCGCGACGCTCATCCACTTCCTGCTGCCCCCGGGCGAGTCCTCGGCCTGGCACCGGGTCACGAGCGACGAGATCTGGATGTGGCACGGACCCGACACCGTCGAGCTCGAACTCGGCGGGTCGGGCGACCAGCCGGAGCCCGGAGCGCGGATCACCCTCGGGCCGGACGCCGGTCGCGACCGGGTCAACGACGCGCAGGCGTTCGTCCGCGGCGGTGTCTGGCAGCGGACGATCCCGCACGAGGGCGAGGTGCTCCTCAGCTGCCTGGTGTCGCCCGGGTTCTCGTTCGAGGACTTCACCCTCGCCGACTGAACCGGCGCGCGGACGGCACCGGTCGTCGCGTCGCGTCATCCGCTTCGCGCTGGTATCCCACATCGAAGTACACTTCGACCTGCCCTGTTCCCCTCTGACGAAGGCCAGACCGTGACCCGACCCCTCCGCCTGACCATCGCCCTCGCCACGGCCCTCGTCGCCGCGACCGCCCTCGCCGGCTGCTCGTCCGGTGGTGGTGACAACGCCGCCGGCACCGTGACCGACGGCAAACTCACGATCGCCACCGGCCAGCCCGCGTACTCACCCTGGGTCGAGGACGACGAGCCGCAGTCCGGCAAGGGCTTCGAGGCTGCTCTGGCCTACGCCGTCGCGAAGGAGATGGGCTACGGCAAGGGCGACGTGGTCTGGAAGCGCAGCACCTTCGACAGCGCCATCGCGCCGGGTGCGAAGGACTGGGACCTCAACCTGCAGCAGTTCTCGATCAACGCCAAGCGCAAGAAGGCCGTGGACATGTCGTCCGCGTACTACACGACCACGCAGGCGGTCGTGACGAAGAAGGCGTCCGCCGCCGCCGATGACACCACCGTCGCCGCACTGAAGAAGGACACGATCGGCGTCGCGGCCGGCTCGACGAGCATCCAGAGCGTCAAGGACGTGCTCGGTGTCACCCCGCAGGTCTTCAACTCCAACGACGACGCCGTCCTCGCGCTGCAGTCGGGCCAGATCGACGCCATCGTCACCGACCTGCCGACCGCCTTCTACATCTCGGCCTCGCAGGTGAAGGGCGGCACGGTGTCGGCGCAGTTCCCGGCCGACGGTACCGGCGACCAGTTCGGCATCGTCCTGCCGAAGGACTCGAAGCTCACGCCGAAGGTCGACGCGGCACTCAAGTCCCTCGAGGGCGACGGCACCCTGCAGGACCTGCAGACGAAGTGGCTGTCCTCCGAGACGAACACCCCGGTCCTGAAGTGACGCGGGCATGACGACGCCCGCAGGGGCCGGCACGCCGCTGGTCACGCCGGCACCGAGCCAGGTCGAACGCGAACGCCAGCTCTACCGTCGGCAGCGCGGACGCCGGTCCGTCACCGTCTCCGTCGTCTCGACCCTGGTGGTCGTGGTGCTGGCCTGGATCGGCATCGTCAACACCCCCGGGTGGGCGGCCGTCCAGCAGTCGTTCTTCGACCCGCAGGTCGCCTGGGACACGCTGCCGGACATCCTGCTCGGCCTCTGGCTGAACGTCCGGATCCTGTTCGCCGCGAGCATCGGCGTCGCCGTGCTCGGCACCCTGCTCGCCGTCGTCCGAGGCCTCCGCAACCCGGTCTTCTTCCCCCTGCGGATGCTGGCGACCGGCTACACGGACCTGTTCCGCGGCCTGCCGCTCATCATCGTGCTGTACCTGGTCGGCTTCGGCCTGCCCGGTCTCGGCGTCTTCCCGCGGCTGGCGCCCGAGTTCTGGGGGACGATCGCGATCGTGCTGACGTACTCGTCCTACGTCGCCGAGGTGCTCCGGGCCGGGATGGAGGCCGTGCACCCGTCCCAGCGTCTGGCCGCCCGGTCGCTCGGCCTGTCCCACGCACAGACGCTGCGGTTGGTCGTGCTGCCGCAGGCGATCCGCAAGGTCACGCCGGCGCTCATGAACGACTTCGTCTCCATGCAGAAGGACGTCGGGCTGGTCTCGATCCTCGGTGCCGTCGACGCGGTCCGCAGCGCCCAGATCGCCCAGGCGGAGCAGACGAACTTCACGCCGTACCTGGTGGCGGGCCTGCTCTTCGTGCTCATCAGCCTGCCGTTGATCCGGGTCACCGACGCGATCGCCCGGAAGCAGCAGCAGCGCGAACAGATCGGAGGCGCGGTGTGACCGACACGACCGCTCCCGTCCTCGAACTGCGCGGCCTGCGCAAGTCGTTCGGCGACCAGGAGGTCCTGCGTGGCATCGACCTGGCCGTGCACCGCCACGAGGTCATCTGCGTCATCGGGGCCTCCGGCTCCGGCAAGTCGACGCTGCTGAAGACCGTGAACCTGCTCGAGGGGATCGACGACGGTCAGGTGCTGCTGCAGGGCGAGGACGTCTCGGACCCCCGTGTCGACGTGGACGCCACACGCGCCCGGATCGGCGTCGTCTTCCAGCAGTTCAACCTGTTCCCGCACATGAGCGTCCTGGACAACGTGACGCTGGCCTCGCGGAAGGTGCACCGCGCCTCCCGTCCGGAGGCCGAGGCGAACGCGCGCCGGCTGCTCGACCGGATCGGACTCGGTGACTTCGCCGCGGCGTTCCCGGACCGGCTGTCCGGCGGGCAGCAGCAGCGCGTCGCGATCGTGCGCGCCATCGCGTCGGACCCGGAGCTGCTCCTGCTCGACGAGGTGACGAGCGCACTCGACCCGCAGCTCGTGGGTGAGGTCCTCGACCTGGTGACCGAACTCAAGCAGCAGGGGTCGACGATCCTCATGACGACGCACGAGATGCACTTCGCGCGGAACGTCGCCGACCGGATCGTGTTCCTGCACCGTGGCGAGGTCGTCGAGCAGGGCGCTCCCGCCGCGGTGCTCGACGACCCGCAGCACCCGGCTCTCCGCGCGTTCCTGGCACGCGTGCACGCTGCCTGAGCGCGCCTGCGCACGGAGCGAGCGCTCGTCCGTTCGGCGTGAGCGCCTGACGTACCGGTGGTGGGCGGGCCCGACGCACCGGTGGTGGGCGGGCCTGCCCCGTCCCCGGCCGAGTGCGCTCGATGTCGACGGAGCGCAGTCGACCGGGGACGGACTGGTCAGACGGTGACGGGGAACTGCAGCACGGTCTTGCTGTCGACCGTCACGGTCAGGACCGTCGTGCCGGAGCCGATCCCACGGGCGAAGAACGTCTTCTCCCCGTCGACGACACCGCCGGCGAGCCCGCGCCGGTCGTCACGGATGACGACGCTGGTCGGGTGGGCGCCCGGCGTGGTCCGGAGCGTGATGGCGGCGTAGCCACCCATCAGGGGCGAGGTGCGGATCGAGCTGACGGCGACCGGTGCGGACGCTTCCCGCTCGACGCTGCGCGCGGGGAGCGGAGGTGCGTACGACTCGAGGGTGACGGGTGCCGACGACACCGTGCCCCATCGGTTGGCCACGGTCGCGGTGATCTGGTGGTTGCCGGGGCCGAGGCCACGGACCTGGCAGTCGTCGCGCTCGAAGTCGGCAGCGCTGACCGTGCAGAGCTCGGTGCCGTCCTCGTCGGTGATGCGCAGGTCACCCGGTTCGGCGTGCACGCGGACCGGGAAGTCGTGCTGGTCGACCTGGAACACGAACTCCCCGATGACCCCTTCGACCACCGGGCGGTTGTCGACCAGCTGGACGGAGGGGGTCGGGATGATCGCGTTGGACGCCGATGCGGGCGTGGCGCTGAGGACGGCTCCGGTCACCGCGGCGGCGGTGAGCGCCGATGCGAGGAGACGGGTGCGGAGGGTGCGAGGGGACATGGTGCTCCTTCAGGGAGGGGTCGGACCCGCCCATCGTGGAGCGGCGACCTGGCGAAATCTCGCATGTGATGTCCTCAGATGGCCAGCAGCAGTTTCCCGATGACGTCACCGGAGGCGAGCCGGCGGTGCGCCTCCGCTGCGTCCGCGATCGGCACCACGGCATCGATCACCGGACGCACCCGTCCGTCCTCGACGAACGGCCAGACGTCCCGCCGGACGGCCGCGACGATCTCGGCCTTCTCGGCAGCGGGACGAGCCCGGAGCGTCGTCCCGCTCACGGTCGCCCGCTTCCGCATGAGCTGGCCGATCGGCAGGGTCGCATCCGCGCCGGCACCCGCGGCGATGATCGCCAGGTGCCCGTTCGGTGCGAGGACCTCGAGGTTCCGGTGCAGGTACGACGGGCCCACGACGTCGAGGACCACGTCCACGCCGACGCCGTCCGTGAAGGCCAGCGCACGCTCGACGAAGTCCTCGTCCCGGTGGTCGATCACCAGGTCCGCGCCGAGCTCCCGGGAGGCCCGGACCTTCCGCTCGCCGCCCGAGGTCGCGATCACCCGCGCACCGAGTGCCTTCGCCCAGAGCACCGCATGCGACCCCATCCCACCGGTCCCGCCGTGCACGAGCAGGGTCTGGCCCGGTCGGAGTCCGGCGAGCATCCCGATGTTCGAGTACACCGTGCAGGCCGCCTCGGGCAGCCCGGCGGCCGCCACCAGGTCCAGGTCGTCCGGCACCGGCAGCAGCTGCGCCTGCGGGACCACGGCGAGCGAGGCGTACCCGCCGCCGCTGAGCAGCGCACACACCCGGTCGCCGACCGCCCAGTCCGTGACGCCGGTGCCGAGGGCGCGGACGGTGCCGGACACCTCGAGCCCGAGGACGTCCGAGGCTCCGGGCGGCGGCGGGTAGTTCCCCTGACGCTGCTGCAGGTCGGCGTTGTTCACGCCGGCGGCGGCGACCTCGACGAGGACCTCGCCGTCGCCGGGGACCGGGTCAGGCAGGTCGCCGAGGGTCAGGACGTCGACGTCGCCGGGTTGGGAGAAGGTGATGGCACGCATCCCTCGACCGTACGCGCCCGCTGACCGCGGTCGGACCGTGAAGCCAGTCGGCCGGTTGCCCAGTCGCCCGGTCGCCCGGAGGCAGCCGTCGGTACTGTCGGTCGCGAACGTGTCCGATCAGGGACACGTCGCGAACTCACGGGGGATCCCATGTCCACGAAGCACCTCACCGTCCTCGCCACCGCCGCACTCGCCGCGGTCCTGCTCACCGGCTGTTCCGCGGGTGGCGGCACGACGGGGACGGGCTCGGCGTCGCAGGGGGCGACGACGGGTGCGAACTCGAGCGGGTCGTCGAGCGCGCCGACGGAGGCCGCCGAGGCGTCCGGCACGCAGTCCAAGGCCGACGCCTGCCAGGCCTTCGAGAGCAAGGTCCGCTCCGCCGCCGAGGGCCTGCAGTCCCAGGCCGCGAAGCTGCAGTCCGACCCGGCCGCCGCGGTCGCGAAGCTCAAGGAGCTCGACTCGAGCATCGACGACGGCGTCGCCGCGGTGACGAACACCGAGGTCAAGGGCAAGGCCGAGGCGTTCCAGAGCGCCTACGGCGACATGGTGACCCGCCTCGAGGCGATCACCAAGGACCCGAAGTCCGCCGACCTGTCCGCGTTCCAGTCGTCCGCCACCGCGGTCCAGACCGCCGGCACCGACTTCGACAAGACCTGCGCGTCCTGACACGCGACCTGCGTCGCTGAACGCACCACGGGCCTCCCGGCTGTCCGGCCGGGAGGCCCGTGGTGCGTCGTGCCGTCGGCCGGCTACTCCGCCTGGTCCGGTCGTGACGCGTCGAGCCGGTCGACCTCTTCGGGCCGCAGCTTGACGGTCGCCGCCGTGACGGAGTCGAGGATCGACTGCGGGCGGGACGCTCCCGGGATCGGGACGACGACGTCGCTCTTCGCGAGCTCCCACGCCAGGGCGATGACCTGCGGGGTGACGTCGCGCTCCCGGGCGAGGAAGGCGAACTCCTCGGCCGTGGTGCCGAGGTCCGCCGCGCCGCCGATGCCACCGAGGGGGCTCCACGGCAGGAACGCGATGCCCATCTCGTCGCAGAGCTCGAGTTCCGGCTCACTCGAGCGGAACACCGGCGAGAACCGGTTCTGCACCGAGGCGAGACGACCGCCGAGGACCTCGTTGGCCTCCCGGATCTGGTCGACGGTGGCGTTCGAGATGCCGGCCATCCGGATGACGCCCTCGTCGAGCAGCTCGGCGAGTGCCCCGACCGAGTCCGCGTACGGCACGGCCGGGTCCGGGCGGTGGAACTGGTAGAGCCCGATCGCGTCCACGCCGAGGCGCTTCGCGGAGGCCTTCGCCGCCTCCTTGAGGTACGCCGGGTCGCCGTTCTGGGCCCACGCGCCGGCCTCGGGGCGGAGGTGCCCGCCCTTGGTCGCGATGAGGACCGCAGAGGTGTCGCCCGAGTACTCCCGGACGGCCTTCGCGATGAGCTCCTCGTTGTGCCCGACCTCGTCGTGTGCGGCCAGGTGGTACGCGTCGGCGGTGTCGATGAGGGTGACGCCGGCCTCGAGGGCGGCGTGGATGGTGGCGACGGAGCGCCGTTCGTCCGGCCGCCCCTCGATGGACATCGGCATGCCGCCGAGTCCGATGGCGCTGACGGACGTGTCTCCGATGACTCGTTGCTTCATGCGCCCAGCATGCGCCCGGGGGTCGGCCCGGCGTCCAGGGGAGGACCGGTCAGGTGGTGGGCAGCTGCGCGGTCGCGACGGCGGCGCCCCGGCCGACGCCCTGGTCGTCGAGGGTGTGCACGAAGAGCACGGTGCCCCAGGTGACGGCCGCGACGGCCAGGACGAAGCCGATGCCGGCGATCCACCACGACGTCCGCCGGCGGATCCAGGCCCGCACCGCGAACACCAGCGTCACGACGCCGACCACGAAGGCCCCGCCGACGGCCAGGACGGCACCGCCGACGAGCCCGCCCGCACTGCAGGACGCACCCGCGCCGCAGGACGTCGCCGCGGACGCGACCGCGATGACGGCCGCGACGGCCGCGACGGCGGTGAGGACGGCGCCCGCCACGAGCAGCAGGACGGTGGACACCCGGTCCGCGATCCTGCCGGGCGGGAACAGCGAGGTCGCCCCCTGCTCCCACGCGGCGCGCTCGGCGTCGGTGGCGCGCTGGGCGCCCGGGCCCCACGGCTGTGCGGTGCCGTCGTGCTGCGTGCGGTGGTGTTCGGGTCCGGATCCGGGGACGTTCGACCAGGTCATGGGACCGTCCTACCGGGGCTCCACGCCGAACGCCCGGGCGAGGCGCTGGATCTTCTGCGCACGACCCAGGCGCGGCAGGTCCGAACCGTCGCGGATGACGCGCCCGCGGGCTTCGAAGTCGTCCAGGAAGTCCTGCGCCCAGGCGACGTCGGTCGGCGTGGGGGAGATGACCTCGTTGATCACGGGCAGCTGCTCGGTGTCCAGGCAGAGCTTGCCGGTGAGGCCGAGCGACACCGCGACCTGCGACTGCTCGCGGAGGATGGGGTGCGAGGAGCCCACGGTCGGGCCGTCGATCGGGCCGGGCAGGTCACCGACGCGGGACGCCACGACCAGTCGGGAGCGGGGGTACGCCATCGCCAGGGTGTCCGCACTCGTGCCGGTGTCGCGGCGGTAGTCGCCGCTGCCGAACGCCAGGCGGAACGCACCCTGTGCCTTCGCGATGCTCGTGGCGTCCTCGATGCCGACCGCGGACTCGACCAGGGCGATCACCGGCGTGTGGCCGCCGAGACGGTGCCAGGTGTCGGTGACCTGGGCGGGGCTCTCGGTCTTCGCGAGCATCACGCCCTGCAGGCCCGGCAGGCCGCGCAGTTCCTCGAGGTCGTCCTCCCAGAAGTCCGTCGTGACGTCGTTGACCCGCACCCAGGCCTCGCCGGAACCGGCCAGCCAGGCGGCGACGGTGGAGCGGGCGGCGGGCTTCGCAGCCGGGTCGACGGCGTCCTCGATGTCCAGGATCACCTGGTCGGCGCGGGACCGGGTGGCACCGTCGAAGCGGTCCTCGGCGGTGCCGGCGACCAGCAGCCACGAGCGCGAGATCTCGGCGGGGACCGATCGACGCCGGGAGACGGCAGGGGCGGACGGAGCGGTTCGGTCGTCGATGGCCATGCACCGTTGGTACCACACCCGCGCGTCCGGCCGCGGTGTGGCGGGCGGGGCGACCGGGCGAAAACCCGGAACCGCGCGCTCATTGCCGGAGTGCCACGACGCTTCCGCCTACAGTGGGCGTGTGTGGCGAGTGGACAGGACGACCGGCGATGAGGACGACGTGACGAACGACGACGCCTCGGTCGACGGCGATGCGACGGAGGGCACGGACCTGCCCGACGAACGGTCCGCGCTGCGCCCCGAACTCCAGGTCACCAGCCCGCACGCGATCAGCCTCGGCGACCCGCGTCTCACCGCGGGCAACGCCGCCGAGCCCGCGTGGGACGCCTGGCGCGAGCAGCTCGCCGGCGTCGGGGGCACCAGCCCGCTCGTGCACTTCGCCGACCACCCGCGCGGCCGCATCGAGCTGTCGACGACGCACCCGGGCGGCCTCGCCCAGTTCATCACCGGCAAGACGACCCTGCTCTCCAGCCTGATCCGCGACGAAGTGGCGCTCCGAGCCGCCCGCGTCGCAGCCGGGCACGTCGAGGCGAAGGGCACCGAGCTCGCGACGGTCCGGGGCATCGACGCGGTGAAGCTCGGCATCGGCATCGCCGACTGGCAGCACGGCGACGACCACTTCCGCGGACCCGTCCTGCTCCGTCCGCTGGCGATCCGCCGCCACGGTCGGGACTTCGAGGTCCGCCTGCTCGGCGAACCCGTCCTCAACCCGGGCCTGTCCGACGCCCTCCGCGAGCAGTTCGGGGTGACCCTCGACGCGCAGTCGTTCGTCGCCCTCGCGCAGCAGGACGGCTCGTTCACGCCGAACCCGGTGATCGACCGCCTCCGTGGTCTCACCGCACACATCCCCGGCTTCTCCGTCCACGCCCGACTGGTCGTGTCGACGTTCGCCGAGGTCGCGACCGGGCTCGTCGAGGACACCGACGACCTGGCACACCCCGTGCTCGACGCCCTCGCCGGCAACCCCAGCGCCAAGTGGCAGGTCGAGCAGTCGTACCACCCGGTCGAGCAGACCCCCTCGGACGAGCGCAGCCCGGAGACGGACACGCTCCTGCTCGACGCCGACGACGAGCAGGAGAACGTGATCGCGCAGATCACGGCCGGCAACTCCATCGTCGTGAAGACCCTGCCCGGCACCGGCGGCACGCAGACGATCGTGAACGCCCTGGGCGGACTGGTCGCGGCGAACAAGCGCGTGCTCGTGGTCAGCCCGCGCCGTGCGACCCTCCGCGGCATCGCGGCCCGCTTCGGCGAGGTGCACCTGCCGGGCGTCGCCGTCACGCCGGGCACCCTGCGCCGGGACGTCGTCCGGGCCATCGCCCGCAACGAGAAGGCCAGCCGCCCGAACCTCCGCGAGGTCGACGACGCCCTGGTCCGGCTCCGCAAGGTCCTCACCGACTACCGCGGCGCCCTGACCCGTACCGACCCGGACTTCGGCGTCAGCGTGCTCGACTGCTTGGTCGAGCTGTCGCGGCTGTCCCTGCTGCCGGTCGCCCCCTCCACCACGGCCCGGTTGTCCAAGCAGTCCGTCGTGTCGATGGTGTCCGGTCGCGCCCGCGTCGCCGAGACGATGGTCAGCGCCGCGAACCTCGGCGAGTTCCGCTACGGCCCGGACGACTCGCCCTGGTACGGCGCGAAGTTCAACTCGAGCGACGGTGCCCAGCGCGCCCACGCGACGGCGCAGGAGCTCGACGGCGGATCGTTGCCGGCCCTCCTGCAGCGTGCGCACGACCTGGTTGCGTCGACGCACATGCGGCAGTTCACGACGATCAACGAACTCGGCATCTACCTGCGCTTGCTCACCGAGATCCGCGACACCCTCGACCGCTTCCTGCCGATCGTCTTCGACCGGTCGGTGTCCGAGCTCGTCGCCGCCACCGCACCCCGGGGCGAGGGCGCGCCGATGTCGAGCACGAACCGGCGCCGGCTGAAGAAGCTCGCGCGTGAGTACGTCCGACCGGGCGTCCACGTCTCCGACCTGCACGAGGCACTCACCCGCGTGCAGCAGCAGCGGGTCCTCTGGCAGCGCTACGTCGCCGCCGGCGTGAACCCCGAGGTCCCCACCGGCATCGCCGACGTCCAGGTGCTGTTTTCGAACGTCGTCGAGGACCTCGCGCGTCTCGACGAGCCGCTCGGCCGCGCCAGCCGTGACCAGCAGCTCGCGAACCTGCCGATCGAGCGCCTCGTGCCGACGATCGCCGAGCTCGCCGCCGAGTCCGACGTCCTGCACAACCTGCAGGAGCGCACCGAGCTGATGCAGACGCTCCGCGACCTGCAGCTCGAGCCGCTCCTCACCGACCTGGCGAACCGGCACGTCCCCGACGTGCAGGTGCCCGCCGAACTCGAACTCGCCTGGTGGCAGTCCGCGCTCGAGACCATGCTCGAGTCCGACCGGGCACTGCTGGGCGCGAACACCGACATGCTCGACCGGGTCGAGGCCGACTTCCGTCTGGTCGACGACGCACACGCGGCCGGGGTGTCCCAGGGCCTCGCGTGGCAGCTCGCCGAGAACTGGAAGGTCGGGCTCGTCGACTGGCCGGAGGAGTCCGCCGCGCTGAAGAGCCAGCTCCGCGACGGCGCGATCACCTCCCGCCTGCTGCACGACTCGGCACCCCACCTGTCCCGTGCGATCGCCCCGGTCTGGCTCGCCTCGCCGTACGAGGTCGCGCAGATCGCGGACACGATGCCGTTCGACACGGTGATCCTCGTCGACGCCGGAGCCGTCACCATCGCTGAGACCGTCGGTGCCGTCCGTCGTGCCCGCCAGACCGTCGTCTTCGGCGACCCGGTCACGCAGACCCCGTCGCCGTTCCGCATCGCCGTCGATCCGGAGCACCGCGCCCTGCAGGTCGACGAACAGACCCTCGACGCCCTGCACGCGGACTCCGCCCTGGCGAAGCTGTCCACGCTGCTGCCGACCCTGTCGCTCACCCGCTCGTACCGGGCCGGCGGCGAGGACCTGGCAGAGCTCGTCAACCGTCGCTTCTACGGCGGCCGGATCGAGTCGCTGCCCTGGGCCGGCTCGTTCCTCGGCCACGGCTCGATCGCGCTCGACTACGTCAGCGAGGGCAAGGCCGTGCCGGACCCCGAGTCCGGTGCCGTCGAGAGCGTCGACGCCGAGGTGGACCGTGTCGTCCGTCACGTCATCGAGCACGCCCGCACCCGGCCGACCGAGTCGCTCATGGTCATCACGGCCTCGGCGAAGCACGCCGTCCGGGTCGAGCAGGCCGTCCTCGCCGCCGCGCAGGGGCACAAGGACCTCACCGAGTTCGTGATCGGCGACCGTCCCGAGCCGTTCATCGTGGCCACGCTCGAGCAGTCCGTCGCGCAGAGCCGTGACCGCGTCGTGTTCTCGATCGGCTACGGCCGGACCCCGCACGGCCGCGTCCTCCGCGACTTCGGCCCGCTCGGCAAGCCCGGCGGGGAGCGCCTGCTCGCCGTCGCCATGACCCGTGCCCGCCGGTCGATGGTCATCGTGACGTGCTTCCAGCCGTCCGACATCGAGGCCGAGCGGATGGGCCACGGCACCGTCGCCCTCGCCGAGATCCTGGCCGAGGTCCGCGCCCGCACCACCGCCGAGTACGTGCCGGACGACTCCGACCCGCTGCTCGTCGACCTGGCCCGCCGACTCGAGATGCGCGGCATCCCGGTCGCGCTCGGCCACCGCGGCAAGCTCGGCCTGGTCGCCGCGCACGGCGGGGTCTGCGTCACGATCGAGACCGACGCGTCGCTGGTGAAGGGGTCGCTGCGCGAGTCGCTGCGCCTCCGGCCCGAGGTGCTCCGCCGTCTCGGCTGGCACTACGTCCGCGTGCACGCGTTCCAGCTGTTCTCCGACCCGGACCGGGTCGCGAACACGGTCGCGCAGGTGCTCGGCGTCGACCGCGGCGCCACCCAGGAGATCTCGATCCCCCCGGTTCCCGCATGCCGATGAGCATCGCCCTCCCGCTCGTGACCGTCGGTTCCGGCCGCTCGTGACCGCTCGGCCCGCCCGTCGAGCGGCCCGCCCGGCTGGCCCGGTCACATCGACCACGGAGCAGCTCACCGGTGCGTGGACGCCGGAGGCGACCACCCCACGGACGGGAGGCGCGCAACCGACCGCAGCCGAGCCTCCCGTCCCGCAGGGGGTCGCGGACACGTCGCCCGCGCCGTCCGTCGGTGTCGTCCGGTCCGGCCGTCGCGTCACCACCAGGCCCGTCCCCGGCAGCGACCCGACCCCGTCACCCGAGCCCCCGCGGCACGGGACGGGGGAGAACGACGACCGGCTCCTCCGCGACCGGCCGCCGCACTGGGGCTGACCGGTACGCTGGGGGTCCTGAACCCCGAACGGAAGCGTGTGATGACGGAGCCCTCCCGGCGGACCCGGCCCGACTGGCAGACGTGGCCGAACCTCATCACGATGGTGCGGTTCGTCCTCATCCCGGTCTACGTGGCGCTCGTCGTCGCCGGCCACCCCGGATGGGCACTGACCTCGCTGGTCGTCCTCGGCGTCAGCGACTGGGCGGACGGGTTCCTGGCCCGCCGCCTGCACCAGGAGTCCGAGCTCGGCAAGGCCCTCGACCCGATCGCCGACCGGCTGGCGATCGTCGCGATCGTGCTGTCCCTCGTGCTCGTCGGGTTGCTGCCGTGGATCGTCGTCGTCATCGTGGTCACGGTCGACCTGGCGCTGCTCGCCCTGTCGAGTGCGTGGTTCCGCGGCAACCCGGGCCTCCGCGTGACGTGGACCGGCAAGATCCGGTCGGCGCTGCTGTTCGTCGGGCTGCCGGTGCTGCTGTTCTCGTCCACCTCGGTCGCGGTGGACCACCACTGGATCCGGAACGTGGCGCTCGTGTTCGTCTGGCTCGGCACGGTCGGGCACGTCCTGGCCGGGCTGCAGTACGCGGCGGAGATGTCCCGGAAGCACCGGACGCAGCGCGCCCCGGCGTAGGCGCCTGCGCCGCGGCCGGCGGTCCCGGCGCGCCTGGCCAGGTCGCACAACACGCCGCTCACCTCGTGGGCAAACGGCGTGTTGTGCGATCTCGGCGTGACGTCTGCGGCGGTTCGTGCGACCTCGGGAGGCCCGGCTCGGCCCCGCCGCGCCGCTCGTGAGCCCGATGGGCTGAGGGACTACAGCTTCGTCGAGCCGGCGATGCCGGGACCCTCGGGAGCGGTCGACGGTGCGACGTGGGCACCACCGCCGGTCGGCACGGACGCCTCGTCACCACCCTGTCGACGGAGCAGGTCGCGGATCTCGAGCAGCACCTCGACGTCGGTCGGCGGGACGTCCTGCGGCGTCTGCTCCTCGTTCTTCTTCACCCGGTCGAACGCGACCTTCTTCAGGTGGTTCACCGGCACCACGAGGGCGAAGTACACGACCGCGGCGACGATGACGAAGTTCAGGACGGCACCGATGATCGCGCCGAACAGGATCTTCGCGCTGCCCCCGGACACGGTGGGGATCTTCCAGATCAGTGCCTGATCGAGGCTCGACGCGTTGAACACCGCACCGATGAGCGGGTTGATGAGCGAGTTCACGATCGTCGTGACGATGGCGGTGAACGCGGCGCCGATGACGACCGCGACGGCCAGGTCGATGACGTTGCCGCGGAGCAGGAACTCCTTGAAGCCCTTCACGTGAGCCCCCCTTCTGTCGTGGACGGCCACCGTGCGGTGACCCGCTCCAACCTATCCAGAGGGCGCGGAGTCGGTCAGGATCCCGAGGCCGACGATCCTGCGCTCGACGTGCTCGGCTTGCTCGCGGACGACCCGGAGCCGGACGAACCCGACCCGGAGCTGGACGAACCGGACCCGGACGACCCGGAAGCGGAGGACCCGGACGAGCTCGACCCCGAGCCGCCCCCGCCCTCGCTCTTCGGCGCCGGCCGCGAGTCCGTCCGGTAGAAGCCGCCCCCGTTGAAGGTCACGCCGACCGGCGAGAAGACCTTGCGCAGGACCCCGCCGCAGACCGGGCACTCGGTCAGGGTGGCGTCGGAGAACGACTGCTTGATGTCGAACGCGTTGTCGCACTCGGTGCAGCGGTACGAGTAGGTGGGCACGTCAGCTCCGGAACGTGATGATGCGCGACGGCGTGATGATGCCGTCCACGGGTTCGTCGTGGGCTTCGCGCGGGACCTCGTCGAGGTACTCCGCATCGAACACCACAGCATAGACGGGCGGGCGCTTCGCCATGGACCCGAGCGTCTTGTCGTAGTAGCCCCGGCCCCAGCCCATCCGGACGCCGTCGTGGCCGACCGCGGCGGCGGGGGTGAGGATCGCGTCGACGTCGTTGATCGCGAGGGGGGAGAGGATCTCGCCGACGACCTCGGGCATCCCGAACAGGCCCTCGCGCTCGGAGGTGCCGTCGCCGACCGCCCAGTCGAGCAGCCCGTCCTCCCGGGTGACGGGCAGGAGCACGCGGATGCCCTGCTCGAACGCCCAGTTGAGGAACGGCCGGACGTCGGGTTCGTCGGGCGCCGAGAGGTAGACGGCGACCGAGGCGATCTGCCGCTCCTCGACGAACCGCTGCAGGGTCGCGGTGAGGGACAGGGACTCGGTGTCGCGTTCGGTCGAGGTCCGGCTGCGCCGCCGCTGCCGGAGGTCGGCTCGCAGGGCACGCTTCTCGTTCCCGAGATCGGCGGTCATGGCGACGAGTGTAGCGATCGCGGGTGATGCGGCTTCCCGCCGATCTCGGTGTCCCCCTATCCGTTGACATGCCTCGGAAAAGGGGATCGGATACGGTCGCTGCATGGGCTTCCAGATTTCGAAGGCCGTGATCCCCGCTGCAGGGCTGGGCACGCGCTTCCTCCCCGCGACCAAGGCGATGCCGAAGGAGATGCTCCCCGTCGTCGACAAGCCGGCCATCCAGTACGTCGTGGAAGAGGCCGTCGACGCGGGCCTCACCGACGTCCTCATGATCACCGGGCGCAACAAGAACGCGCTCGAGAACCACTTCGACCACGTGTCCGAGCTCGAGGAGACCCTCCGCAAGAAGGGCGATCACGAGAAGCTGCAGAAGGTCAACCAGTCGACCGACCTCGCGGACATGCACTACGTCCGGCAGGGTGACCCGCTCGGCCTCGGCCACGCGGTGCTCCGCGCGAAGATGCACGTCGGCCGCGAGCCGTTCGCCGTGCTCCTCGGCGACGACATCATCGACGCCCGCGACCCGCTGCTGAAGCGCATGATCGAGGTCCAGGGCGAGAAGAACGCCACGATCGTCGCCCTCCTCGAGGTCCCGGAGTCGCAGACCCACCTCTACGGCATCGCGACGGTCGAGCCGACCGACACCGACGACGTCGTGAAGATCACCGGCCTGGTCGAGAAGCCGGCACAGGGTGAAGCCCCCTCGAACCTGGCCATCATCGGCCGCTACGTGATCCGCCCCGAGGTCTTCGACGTCCTCGAGAAGCAGGAGCCCGGCAAGGGCGGCGAGATCCAGCTGACCGATGCGCTCATGAAGATGGCGAGCGCCGAGGAATGGACAGGGGGCGTGTACGGCGTCGTGTTCCGTGGACGCCGCTACGACACCGGTGACAAACTCGACTACATCAAGGCGATCGTGCAGCTCGCCTCGGACCGTGCGGACCTCGGGCCGGACCTCAAGTCCTGGCTCAAGGAGTTCAACGCGGGCGAATGAGTCGACCCATCCCGCACGGGTCCGGTGCACCCGGGCCCGTGCGGGACACCCGTCCCGACCAGATCGGGACCCCGGAGGAACCAGAAGCGATGACGACGATCCCGACCCTCACCCACGGGCGGGTCACCATCCGCCCCCTCCGGGTCCGTGACTCCCGCGACCTCGACCTCGCGCTCGCCGGCAACCGCTCCTGGCTCCGCACCTGGGAGGCGACGAACCCCTCCGGCATGGCGTCGTCAGACGTCCGCGGGAGCATCCGCGCACTGCAGGCGAACGCCCGGGCCGGGTTGGGCCTCCCGTTCGCGATGGAACTGGACGGTCGGTTCGTCGGCCAGCTCAACGTGTCCGGGATCACCTACGGCTCGCTCGCCAGCGCGTCGATCGGGTACTGGGTCGTGCAGGACGCGGCCGGACACAACGTGACCCCGACCGCGGTCGCCCTGGCGGCGGACCACTGCTTCCGCGTCGTCGGCATCCACCGTCTCGAGATCTGCATCCGTCCGGAGAACGCGCCGAGCCTCCGCGTCGTCGAGAAGCTCGGCTTCCGGTACGAGGGTCTCCGTCGTCGGTACATCCACATCAACGGCGACTGGCGTGACCACTTCTGTTTCGGTCTCGTCGGCGAAGAGGTACGTGACGGCGTCCTCGACCGCTGGGTCCGCGGACAGGTCCCACTCGGCACCGGGCGCGTGCCCGACGAGGCCTGGGACGAAGCGGCCGTGCCGCTCCCCGTCTCGCCGCATGGCTGAGTCGGTCCGTAGCCACCGGTCCGCCTGACACGGCTGCCGTTCGGGAGGCCCGCCCCCGTCCGACGGATCCGTCGCGACTCGCTCGACACGCTCCCGGCAATGGGCGTCCCGGCGGTGCGCTCCCCCTACCGTTGCCCCATGGGATTCGGGACCTGGGGCGGCGGCGTCGTGCTGCTCGTGGCGGCAGTGCTCTGGGTCGTGTACCTGATGCCCGCGTGGGCAGCGAGACGCGAGTACCTGGCGACCGAGCGGAACGCCATCCGACTGCAGCAGACCCTCCGCATCCTGGCGCAGACCGCCGAGCTGCCGGACGAGGTGCGCGTCGAGATGAACGCGAAGTCCCTCGCCGAGGCCCAGCGCGTCGCCCGTTCCGAAGAGGCCAAGCGTGCCGCCATCGTCCGCGCCCACGAGGCCGCACGGCAGCGCGAGATCACCCGTCGTCTGGCCGCCCAGGCCCCCGTCCTCGAGCAGGTGTCCTCCGTGCCCGCACTGACCGCGATGCGGATGCGTCGCTCCCGCCTCGGCGCCACGATCCTCGGCACGCTCGGGCTCGTCACCGCGCTCGTCGTCCTGGTCACAGCGCCCGGGGCCTGGATCCTCGCCGTCGCCGGACTCGTCGCCGCTGCGGGGTCCGCCGCGGTGCTCGCGCAACTGCACCAGGTGGCGACCGCACGGCGCCGTCGGGCCGCAGCCGGTGCGCCGGAGCAGCGCCGTGCCTCCCGTCCGGCCAGCACCTGGACCGACCCCGCACCGCCACTGACGACCGAGCAGCCCGAGGCTGCACCGGTCGAGCGGACGTGGACACCCGGGGCCGTCCCGAAGCCGCTGTACGTGCAGGCCCCCGCAGCGCCCGAGCCGTCGCCGGAGTCGTCGGCCGTGCTCGCTGCCCGGCTGCGGGAGCGGGTCGCGCAGGCGAAGGCCGAGGCCGAAGCCGAAGCCGCGGCGATCCGGGCCGGTGAGTCCGACCCCTCGCTCGCACGGGTGTCGCGGATGCGCGCCGACGTCGAGGAGGCCGCGGCGGCACTGTCGTCGCACGACCAGGGACGGCTCGCGGAGCGGCTCGGCCTGCGGGCGGCGCCGGCGGCCGGCCCGGAGGCGGCGGCCGGCCCGGAGGCGGCGGCCGACCCGGAGGCGACTGGGTCCGCACCCGAGCCCGAGGCCCCGTCCGCGCCGAGCCGCTGGGCCGGGATGGGTGTGATCGGCGACGACGCGTACGGGCAGACCGACCTCGACGCGATCATGCGTCGACGTCGCGCCGTCTGACCGACAGCGGCACGCCCGACCGCCGCGGCCCGATTTCGGATCGCTGCACCGCGGTGCTATCGTGGTCGAGCACTTGGGGCTATGGCGCAGTTGGTAGCGCGTCTCGTTCGCAATGAGAAGGTCAGGGGTTCGAATCCCCTTAGCTCCACCAAGTAGGACGACAGGCTCGGAACCATCGGTTCCGGGCCTTTCGTGTTCCGGGCCGGTCGTGTTGCGAGCCGGTCGTGTTCCAGGGCTGTGGTCTTCCGTGCGTGCGTTCCGCGGTCGGTCCTTGCCGGTGCTCGGCACGGCTGGCACGATGAGCCCCGGACGAAGGAGCCCACCATGACCTCACGATTGAACCCGTACCTCGGCTTCCGCGACGACGCCCGGCAGGCGCTGGAGTTCTACCACTCGGTGTTCGGCGGGGACCTCCGCATCGGCACGTTCGCCGAGATGGGTGCCGTGCAGGACCCGGCGGACGCCGACAAGGTCATGCACGGTCAGCTCGAGACGACCCGGGGCTACGCGCTCATGGCGTCGGACACCCCGGCGTCGATGAGCCGGTCCGAGACGAACAACATCTCGATGTCGCTCTCGGGCGACGGTGACGACGCTGACGACCTCCGCGGCTACTTCACGGCGCTCTCCGACGGCGGGACCGTGCTCGAGCCGTTGACCCAGGCGCCGTGGGGTGACGAGTTCGGCATGGTGACGGACCGGTTCGGCGTGACTTGGCTCGTCAACATCACCGCGACGCAGCCGTCGCTTGACGCCTGACCTGGGGCTCCCGGGTGGGGCTGCCGAGTCGGTCGGCGGATCTCCGACCGCGTCGCCTAGCCTGGGACACGTCATGACTGCCCCGATCACGCGCCGCACCCTCCTGTCCCTCGCCGGCATCACCGGTGTCGGCTTCGTCGCCGCTGCCTGCTCTTCGGACGGACCGGGTGCCGGGTCGTCCTCGGCGGCTCGCGGTTCCGGCGCTGCGGGCTCGGGGGGCGCCTCCAGTCCGACGAAGGAGGCTGCCGCGAAGCCGACCGCCACGTCCGTGCGGCCTGCGGAGGTCCCGCTCGCCGGCGGTGTCACCGTGACGGTCACCGGCACCGGGCTGGCCTCGGTGGCGGGCGTCACGGTCGGCGGAGTCGCCGCTCGCGACGTGTCGGCCACCGCCACGACGGTCACCTTCACGGCCCCGCACCAGGCGATGTACACGGCGGGATCGGCGGACGTCGCACTGTTCACGATCGCGGTCCGTCCGGTGCCCTCGGCGAACCAGACCTCGGACGGCAACGGCAGCGCGGCCAACGACGGCCAGGTCGGCGCGACCCAGGACTCCACGACGGCGACGCCCACCCCGACGACGGCTGCCGTGCCGGATGCGAGCTCCGCGGTCGCGACCACGACGGTGGCCTACGCCGCGAAGACCGACGTCGACCGGCAGCTGCAGTACGCCATGCGGCACTGGTCGGACTACAACACCGCCGAGTACGGCACCATGAACCCGATCGGCGGGGACTGCGCCAACTACGTGAACCAGACGCTGCAGGCCCGCGGGTGGCAGCAGCGCAGCGACTGGTACAACCGGGCCGGTGGCGCGGAGCACTCCGCCACCTGGACCTACTGCCCGGCGATGGACCCGTGGCTCGACCAGAACGCGTCGACGTTCGGGTTGACGCGGCGGACCTCCGACGAGCGACAGCACGTCAAGGTCGGCGACATCGTCATGTTCGACTGGAACGCGAACGGCTCGCCGGACCACACGACCATCGTGTCCGAGGTGTTCACCGAGTCCGACGGCACGATCCGCATCAAGTCGGCGAGCCACAACCAGGACGGGCCGTACCGGGACCTCGACGAGATGATCACCGTGCAGCACCCGGGCGGGACCGCCTGGTTCCACACGTTCGACGCGTAGGGCGCCAGGGGTCACCCGACGCGGAGCGCCGGGGTCGCCCGACGCGGGACGCCAGGGCCACCCGACGCGGAGCGCCGAGGTCCCCCGATGCGGAGCGCGTCAGGGGAACCCGAGGAACCAGAGCAGTACGACCGCGACGGCCTGCAGGCACACGCCCGTGACGAGCCACCCGACGGCCCGGCGCCGCGTCGCCAGGAACACGTCCGACCCGAGCAGCGGCGCGGCCGGCATGAGCAGCCGCGGCAGGCTCTGCTGCGGCAGGAACACCGCGACCAGGTAGGCGACGTAGGCGACGACGAAGCCGAGGACCTCGGGCCCGAGAGCCCGGACGTCACGTCGGCCGAGGAACCACGCCGTGCCCGCGAGCACCACCACCACGAGGACGAGTCCCGCCGGCCCCAGCCACCGTCCGGCCATCAGGAACCACGGCGTCAGCGGGGTGAAGTCGACCCGGCCGACGAACCCGACCCACCAGGACAGCTCCGTGTCGAGGTACGCCCCCGGACGCCCGGTGACCGCCGACGCGACGACCGGCCAGGCGAGTCCGGCCGCGGCCACCACCAGCCCGGCGATGACGACTGCCACGCGCTCCCGCCACGGGAACGGATCGCGTCCGCCGACAGCGGGCGCGTCGACAGCGGGCGCACCGACAAGGGGCGCGCCGACAGCGGGCGGACCGACAACAGGTCCGGCGACCGCTCGGGCCGCGCCCTGCGCTGCAGAGCCCCGCCGGTCCGCGACCCAGCGCACGACCAGGTGCACCGCGAGCGCCACAGCCAGCGCCAGCACCCCCGGCCGGGTGAACGCCGCGACGACGCCGAGCACCGCCACCAGCCAGTAGCGCCGCCGGACCAGAGCGAGCAGCGCGGCGAAGAGCAGCAGCAGGAACATGCTCTCGGCGTAGGCGACCTGCAGCAGGTACCCGGTCGCGCCGAACGCGAAGAGGGCCGTCGCCCACCGGGCACGTCGGGCGTCGGCGACCGCCAGCACGAGCCGGAACAGCACGACGCAGGCACCGGCACCGCAGACCGTCGCGACCAGGACCCCGGCCACCCAGAACGAGGCACCGGTCACGGACATCACCGCACGCACCACCCCGGGGAACACCGGCAGGAACGCCCACGGGTTCGGCACCACGTGGCCGGAGCCGTCGGTCGGCAGATCGTGGGGGTACCCGTCTTCGGCGATGGTCCGGTAGAAGGACGCGTCCCACGACCCGGAGAACGTCGCGAACGACGGGTCGCGCCGGTACGAGGCGAAGTGCCAGCCGTTCGCGGTCGCCAGTAGGTAGACGGTGCCGAGCAGGACCGTGCTGACCACGCGGGAGGCCAACCACAGCAGCAGGGGAGTGGTCCACCTGCTGGAGCGTGCCTCCAGGACGGCCGTCACCGTCCGACGGAGGCGAGTCGGCGCGGAGGCCCGGGTCGTCTCCAGCAGGTCCGTCACGCGCACGATCCTCCCAGACCCGGTGGTGTCCACTCGCCGCACGACGGCCAGGCCACGTCCAGCGGCCGGGCGTTGCATCGCGGTCGTTCCCTGGACACCAACCACCTGGAGGCACCATGCCGTTCATCACCGTCGGAGCCGAGAACGGGCACGACATCGACCTGCACTACGACGACTTCGGCACTGGTGCCCCGGTCGTCCTGATCCACGGGTGGCCGCTGTCCGGCCGGTCGTGGGAGGGCCAGGTCCCCGCGCTCGTCGCGGCCGGCCACCGGGTCATCGCCTACGACCGTCGTGGCTTCGGACAGTCGTCGCAGCCGTGGGGCGGCTACGACTACGACACGTTCGCCGCGGACCTCGACAAGCTGATCACCGAGCTCGGCCTCTCGGACGTCACCCTCATCGGGTTCTCGATGGGCGGCGGCGAACTCGCCCGCTACGTCTCCACCTACGGCACCGGCAAGGTCGCCAAGCTCGTCTTCGCCAGCGCGGTGCCGCCGTACCTGTGGAAGTCGGACGAGAACCCGGACGGCGGCGTCGACCAGGGCCTGGCGGACTGGTTCGCGAACGGCATCACCGGCGACCGTCCGGCGTTCCTGCACGAGTTCGTCGACAAGTTCTACACGGCCGGCGGCACGGTGTCGTTGACGCACAAGCCGCTCGTCAGCGACGACCAGCGGGCCTACGACCTGGCGATCGCGGAACTCGCGTCGCCGAAGGGCACGCTCGACTGCACCGTCGCGTTCGCCACGACGGACTTCCGTGACGACCTGACGAAGGTGGACGTGCCGACGCTCGTCATCCACGGCGACGCCGACGGGATCGTCCCGTTCGAGGTCTCCGGCAAGCGGACGGCCGAGGCGATCCCGAACGCGCAGGTCCACGTCATCGAGGGTGGGCCGCACGGCGTCCTCGCGTCGCACCGCGACGAGTGGAACGAGGCGGTGCTGCGCTTCCTGGCGCAGTAGCCGGATCGCTGCACGGCGGCGGCCCGGCGGGCTGTCGCGATGACGGACGGGAGGCCCGTGACCAGCTGGTCGCGGGCCTCCCGTCCGTCGTCGTGTCCGGTCCGGGGTCGGTCAGTGTCCGAGGACCGCCCGGCGGATCCGCTCGATGGGCTCCTTCGGCGTGCGGTCGGCGTTGAGGAGCCCGTTCGTCTCCTGCATCGTGTCGGTGAGCTGCGTCCAGCAGCTGCCGGCCAGGAACGAACTCGTGCGGACGGCGTCGTACAGCGCGGTGACGCGGGCGATCCAGTCGTCGCCGTCCGCCGCCGTGGTGTAGCCCCACGCGTCGTCGCGCTGCGCGCCGGGTTGGTGGTTCACGCCGCCGAACTCGGTCAACATCACCGGCTGCCCACGGTCCACCGCGCCGCCCACCAGGATCAGGCGGTCTGCCGGCCCGAGCCCCGCGAGCAGACGGGTCCGCGCCGCGTCGTCGGCGTAGGTCCGCGCCAGCCGGTCGCCGTCGCCCTCGTAGTCGTGCACCGAGAGGATGTCCGAGTCCGGGTGCTCCCAGCCGTCGTTGGAGATCACCGGCCGGGTCGCGTCGAGTGCCCGGGTGACGTCCGCCAGCGCCCGGGCGTACGCCTGCTGCGCCGGGTCGGTGGCGATGTGCTGCACGCCCCAGCTCTCGTTCGCCGGCACCCAGGTCACGATCGAGGGGTGTGAGGCATCCCGTTCCACGGCGTCCATCCACTCGCGCATCAGCCGCTGCACCGCGGTGGGCGAGAACGCGTAGGCGCCGGGGGCCTCGCCCCAGACCATCAGGCCCAGTCGGTCCGCCCAGTACAGGAAGCGCGGGTCCTCGATCTTCTGGTGGTTCCGGGCGGCGTTGAACCCGAGCTCCTTGATGAGCTCGACCTCGCGGCGGAGGGCCTGTCGCGTCGGCGCGGTCAGGTGCGAGTCCGGCCAGTAGCCCTGGTTGAGCACGCTCCGCACGTCGATGCTGCGGTCGTTGAGCAGGAACCGGCCACCGCCGATCCGCGTGGTGCGGACGCCGAAGTAGGAGCTGACGGCGTCGGCGGCAGCCCCGGTCGGTGTCACCAGGGTGACGACCGCGTCCACCAGGCGTGGTGTGTCCGGGCTCCACTGCAGCTCCTGCTCCGCCTGACCGTTCGCCTGGCGGGCGATCGGCACGACCAGCTCGCACTCGTGCGCGGTCGGGCCGACGGTGGTCTCGACCGTGGCGAGGTGCTCGTCGTGCTCCGTCCAGGTCGCCTCGACCCGGAGGCGCGTGCCGGCCGGGTGCTCGCCCGTCAGCCGGACGGTCAGCCGCATCGTCTCGTGGTCGACGTTCGTCCAGCGCAGCGAGCGGATCGCGGTCGTCGGGACGGCCTCGAGCCAGACGGTCTGCCAGATCCCGGTGGTGCGGCGGTACCAGATGTCGTGCGCCTGCTCGTGCCAGTCCTGCTTGCCGCGGGGCTGGGTGAGGTCGTGCGGGTCGTCCTCGGCGCGGACCACGAGGGTGTGGGACGTCGTGCTGCCGGTGCCGGTGCTGCCGGTCTCGGTGTCGGTGTCGGTGTCGGTGTCCGTGTCGCCGTCGGTGTTCGGGGCGCCGGCGAGCGCCTCGGTCACGTCGAGGGTGAAGGGGGTGTGGCCGCCCTCGTGCTCGCCGATGAACTGCCCGTCGATCCAGACCCGCGCCCGGTGGTCGACCGCGCCGAAGTGCACCAGCACGCGAGGTGCGTCCGCCCCGAACCCGGCCGCGGTCAGGTCCGCCGCCGTGATCTGCCGCGAGTACCAGACCACCGGGTGGAAGCCCGGCTCGTCGATGCCCGAGGCGACGGACTCCGGCGGGAACGGCACCCGGATGTCGCGAGCGTCCGGGAACCCGTTCCGCCACGCGGGGTCGTCGCCGGTGTTGCGGAAGGACCAGGTGCCGTCGAGGTCCGCCCAGTGGGAGCGCATCATCTGCGGACGCGGGTACTCGCCGTCCTGACGACTGGCGAGCGGGAGGACAGGAGCGGCGTCGTTGCCGAGGTGCGCGTTCATGACCCCATGCTGGCGGACGCGGTACATCGTTGTACAGGGGCTGGAGGCGGCCGTTCCGAGCGTGTGCGGCCCTCCGCGACCCGCAGACCACACAGGTCCGGAAAGCGCGAGTGCCGCACTCCCGCAGCGGCTTGCGCGAACGCGCAAGAGTGCCCCGCAGCCCCTTGTCGCGTGGTCGGCGCTCCGCCTAGCGTCCTCAGCACGACGCCGTACCGACCGTCGTGCGAGCCACCCACTCGCCGACCGTCCGCGCCCGGCCACCCACCGAGCGCCCCGGATCATCCACCCTGCCAGTCCGAAGGACCCGAACCCATGGACACCCTGGCCGCGCTCGCCGCATCCCAGACATCGACCCAGGTCGTCATCGACCAGCTCGTCGCCTTCGGCCACGAAGCCCTCAAGTACGTGCCCGTCGGCATCGCCGGTGTGATCGTGTGGGCCCTGTGGCTCTACCGCGTCGTGCTGTCGGCGCGGGCGAAGCCGGTGGTCAACGGCTTCCGCACCACGACCTCCGTCGTCGTGCCGAGCTACCACGAGGACCCCGACATCCTGCTCCGTTGCCTCGACACCTGGCGCTCGCAGAACCCCGACGAGATCATCATCGTGCTCGACATCGCCGACACCGAGGCGTACCAGCGCATCGTCGCCGTGGGCGACCCGACCGTGAAGCCGATCTTGTTCCACCACGTCGGCAAGCGCAGCGCCCTCGGCCAGGGCATCCGGCTCGCCCGGTACGACGTCGTGGTCCTCGTGGACTCCGACACCAGCTGGGAGCCGGGACTGCTCGAGAACGTGCAGATGCCCTTCGTCGACACCACCGTGGGCGGTGTCGGGACGCAGCAGAACGTCTACCAGCGGAACTCGAGCATCTGGCGGATCATCGCCGACTGGCTCGTCAACCTGCGCTACTTCAACTACGTGCCCGCCATGGGTGCCGCCGGTGCGGTGCCGTGCCTGTCCGGACGCACCGCCGCCTACCGTCGCTCGGCCGTCCTGCCCGTGCTCGACAACCTCGAGAACGAGTTCTTCCTCGGCCGCCGCTGCGTCGCCGGTGACGACGGTCGTCTCACCTGGCTCGTGCTCGCCTCGGGCTTCAAGACCGTGCACCAGGAGAGCGCCAAGGCCCTCTCGATGTTCCCGGCCACCGGCAAGGCGTTCTTCAAGCAGCGCATCCGCTGGAGCCGCAACTCGTACCGCACCTACCTGACGGCCATCGCCAAGGGCTGGATCTGGCGCGTGCCCTTCGTCACGAAGATCACCGTCCTGCAGATCATCCTGACCCCCGTCACCATGGGCATCACCATGTGGTACCTGCTGTTCAGCCGCCTGGAACTCAGCATCGTCGGCGCGGCGTTCACCATCGCCTGGCTGCTCGCCGGTCGTGCCGTCCGTGGGTTCTCCAACCTGCGCCGTCACCCGCTCGACCTCTTCGTCCTGCCGATCCTGGCGATCGTGGTGATCGTCATCGCCCTGCCGATCAAGGTGTTCTCGTTCATCACGATGAACAAGCAGGGGTGGCTGACCCGGCACGCCGACCAGATGGGTGGTGACGGACAGACCGCGGCGACCCTCGACGGTCCCGCATCGCGCCCGGCGGTGCAGACCGCACCGGCCCAGACCGCACCGGTCCCGACGGCGGCACCGATCCCGGCTCTGGCCTTCGCCATGGCGGGAGCGTCCGAGATGGCCATGTCCGCTGCGGGAGCGCCCGAGACCTCCTCGATCGCGACGCCGACACCGACCACGGCGGCACCCGTCCCGGAGGTGCCGGCCCCGGCCACCGCTTCCCAGTCGACCGAGGCCGCGACCGCGACCACGTCGGGAACGCAGCGGGCGTCGCAGCCGGCAGCGGGCCTCCAGGGCGGAGAGGTGGCAGCAGCATGAGCACCAACCCGACCCCCACCACGTCCACCCGTCGTCGCCGTCGCATCGCGACCGCGTCCGCGCTCGTCCTGACGCTCGCCGGCGTCGGTGCCCTGACGCTGCCCACCGCAGCGCAGGCCGCGACCTCCGGGTCCACCTCGACCGCGGCGGAGTCCTCCGTCGTCACGGGCAAGGCCTACCCGGGCAGCCCGAACAAGGAGGCGAAGCTCGTCGCCGCCGAGAACGAACGCATCTACAACGTGCGCGCACTCGCATCGGCAGCACGGTGGAGCGGCCTCGTGACCACCAAGCCCTACCGACTCGCCACGGGCAGCTCGTACACCCTGGTGCTCGTCGCCCGAGGCTCGGCGTACACCGTCAACGACCTCAAGCAGCTCGCGCCCTCGACGTTCGTGAAGCAGCCGGACGGGTCGTACCTGCTCAGCGAGAACATCGTCGTCGAGAACGGCGCGACCCTGCAGCTCGCCAGCCCCGACGGCCTGCACATCCACATGGAGAGCGACGACCGCGGCTTCGTGTCGATCGTCACGCAGGCCGGAGCGCTGCAGATCGCCGGGTCGGCCAAGGCCCCCGTCATCATCGACTCGTGGGACCCGCAGGCCGGCAAGGTCGACACCGACACCACCGACGGCCGTGCCTACGTCCGTGTCCAGGGCGGGACAGCGACCCTGAGCTACGCGTCGTTCCGTGACCTCGGCTTCTGGAGTGGCACGACCGGCGGCGTCTCGCTCACCGGCACCGACCTGTCGACGCTCGACACCGCGTCCGGCACCCAGACGGCGAAGACCCTGCGCACCACGAAGGACGTCTTCGGCACCACCCTGCTGCCGACCGGTGCCGTCGACGGGACCACCCCGGGCGAGAGCACGGCCGCCGGGTCCTACAGCTTCGTCTCGGCGAAGATCCAGCACACCGAGTTCGACGGCAACGCGTACGGCCTGTTCCTCACGAGCGCGGACGGTGTCGTGATGTCGGACTCCACCATCGAGAACTCGCTCATCGACGGCCTCGTGCTCCACCGGTACGTGACGAACAGCACGCTGTCGTCCGTCGATTCGCACGACAACGGCGTGGACGGCATCAAGATGACCCGTGCCTCCACGGGCATCGTGCTCAGCCAGGTCACGGCGAACCGCAACGGCCGCAACGGCATCACGCTGAACGGTGGGGCGCTCGCCGACGGTCCGAACGCCGTCGGCATGCCGACCGGCGACTACGGCAACAACTCCCTGACCGACAGCACCGCGTCCGACAACGGGCGGTACGGTGTCGAGGTGCTCGGGGGCGAGAACGTCAAGGTCAGCGGCTCCACGATGGACGGCAACCGGATGGGCATCGTCGTCGGTCAGGACGCCGTGAAGACCACCGTGCGCAACAACGTCATCAAGGGCTCGACCCAGAACGGCATCTCGGTGCTCGACGGCGTGCGGTCCTCGGAGGTCAGCGACAACACGATCGCGGGCGCCGACATCGGGATCTACAGCAGGGCGTCGGACGCGGACGTGGACGGCAACGAGATCTCCGGCGCACGGACCCACGGCGTGACCGTGGTCGGTGCCTCGAAGGGCACGACCGTGACCGACAACTCGGTGTCCGGCCGCGGACCGAGCGCCATCGACCTTGCACGGTCCGACGACGCGGTTCAGCACGGCAACACCACGACCGGGTGGCACTCCACCAAGCCGCTGCTCGTGACACTGCGCGGGATCTTCCAGCCGCTCACCGTGCTGTGGCTGATCCTGCTGCTCATCGTCGTGGTCGCCGCCATCGGTGGTGTCATCCGCGGCCGCCGGGGCGAGGCCCGCGAGCACCCGTACGCCAAGCTCGCACCGCTGTCCTCGTTCACCCGTGGTGTCGTCGACCCGACCACGCTGGGCCTCCCCGCGTCGCCGATCTCGTCGCCGATGGCCGAAGCCGCCGCGGACCGGGTCGGCACGGACCAGGTGGGCACCGACCGAGTCGGCACGGACCGGGTCGTCTCGGACCACGACGGCAGCCGGCATGCAGCCCACGCCGCACGGTCCGACGGCACCGACGTCGATGCGGCGCTCGCCGCGGCGGCCCGGTGACGCGGATGACGAACCTCTTCGAGCGACATCGCGTCCAGATCCTGTCCGGGGTCGTCGGCCTCGTCGCCGGAGCCGTGATCGTCGGCGGGATCTGGGGTGTCAGCGCAGCGGTGCGCGGCCCCGAGACCGTCGCGGCACCGGCCCCCAGCTCGTCGGCGACGACCGACCCCGGCCACGCCCCGAGTGCGAGCCGCACTCCGCAACTCGGCACCCTCGGTGACGACGGCGGGTCCGACAAAGCCGGTTCCGGGGGCAGCGGGACGAGCGGCGGCACGGCGAACGGCTCCGGTGGGACCGCCACGGCTGCCCCGGCCGCAGCGTGCACGTCGCCGACCATCCGGGTCAGCACCGCGGATGCGCTCAAGTCCGCGCTCGAGGACGCCAAGGCCGGGGACGTCATCGCCCTGGCGAACGGCACCTACGACGGCACCTTCGAGGGCACCGCCACGGGCACGGCCAGCCAGCCCATCGCCCTGTGCGGGGGGAGCGGTGCCGTCCTCGACGGCGGCGACCCGTCCGACGGCTACGTCATGCACCTCGACGGCGGCGCGTACTGGACGCTGTCCGGGTTCACCGTGCAGAACGGGCAGAAGGGCGTGATGCTCGACGACACCCAGCACTCCGTCCTGCAGGGGCTGACGGTCCGGAAGATCGGCGATGAGGCGATGCACGTCCGTGCCAACAGCAGCGACAACACGGTGCGCGGGAACCACGTCTCGGAGACCGGACTCCGCAAGCCGAAGTTCGGCGAGGGGATCTACATCGGATCGTCGAAGAACAACTGGTGCGACGTGTCCGACTGCAAGCCGGACCGCAGCGACCGCAACGTCGTGACGGAGAACACGATCACCGACACCGCGGCCGAGAACGTGGACATCAAGGAGGGGACCACCGGCGGCGTGCTGTCGGACAACTCCTTCGACGGTGCGGGCATGCAGGGGCAGAACCATGCGGACTCCTGGGTCGACGTGAAAGGGAACGGCTGGAGCGTCACCGGGAACCGCGGGGTGCACTCGATCCTCGACGGGTTCCAGACGCACGAGCTGCTGGACGGGTGGGGAACGGACAACACGTTCTCCGGCAACACCGTGGACCTCGGCAACAGCGACGGCGTGGCCTTCGCCTTCCGTCCGGTCCTCGGCAACACGGTGTCCTGCGACAACGACGTGGTCGGCTCGAACGAGTTCTCGACCACGAAGTGCACGTCCTGATCAGAGGCGGGCGAGCAACTCCCGCCCGCGCCTGAGCCGACGGTCGGCCCCCTGCCCGCCGCCCCGCGCGGGTGGGGGGGCCGGGCCCCCGGCCCCCCCCCCGGCCGGGGCGCCAGCCCGCCCGCCGCCCGGGGCGCCGCGGCCGGCAGCGGGGCCGGCCACGTCACCGCCACGAGCGGCGGGGTGGAGGGC
>NZ_JARUXD010000031.1:0-37965 GCF_030433875.1 Curtobacterium sp. PsM8
CCCCCCGCCGCCCCCCCCCCCCCACCCCCCCCCCCCCACCCCCCCCCCCCCCCCGCCGCCCCCCCCCCCCACCCCCCCCCCCCCCCCCCCCCCCCCCCCCCCCCCCCCACCCCCCGCCCCCCCCCCCCCCCCCCACCCCCGCCCCCCCACCAGTCGGTGGAACGGGGCCGGGCGCGGCAGACGGGCTCGACCCGCGCCAGCTCCACGCGGCCGTCCCGCCGGCCCGGGCGGTCACGACACCCCGCTCACCTCCGCCGAGCGGTTACGAACTGTCGCTCAACACCGGCCAGAACGACGCCGTGTGACCAGTCGGCGGAACGGGGCCGGGCGCGGCAGACGGGCTCGACCCGCGCCTCCCGTCCGGCACGCCCACCCGCCGAGGTCGCACGACCTGTCGCAGCCGGTTCGCCGGGGTCGCGCAACCGGCCGCCGTCCGGATGCCCGAGCGGCAGAACGTGCGACCTCGAGAGCGCCGGGAGCATCCCCCGCACGCCAGCCCCGTCCGCCGCCAGGTCGCACGACATGCCGCAGCCGGTTCGCCGGGGTCGCACGAACTGCCGTCAGCGAGCCAGCCCGGCGGCAGAACGTGCGACCTCGGCAGACGGGCTGGGCGACCCGGCGGCAGAACGTGCGACCTCGGCAGACGGGCGCGGGCTCAGACGGGTGACGGGCGGGAGGCCCGGCCCGGCTCCGCAGGACGAGCGAGGGCCCGGCACGCAATCGCGTACCGGGCCCTCGGGCGTCAGGAGTGTGTCACTCCCACTCGATCGTCCCCGGCGGCTTCGACGTCACGTCCAGCACGACCCGGTTGACGTCGCGCACCTCGTTCGTGATGCGGTTCGAGATCTTCGCGAGCACGTCGTACGGCAGGCGCGTCCAGTCCGCGGTCATGGCGTCCTCGGAGGACACCGGACGGAGCACGATCGGGTGCCCGTAGGTACGGCCGTCGCCCTGGACCCCGACCGAGCGGACGTCGGCGAGCAGGACGACCGGGCACTGCCAGATCTCGTCGTCGAGGCCGGCCGCGGTGAGCTCGGCGCGGGCGATGGCGTCGGCGGCACGCAGGATCTCGAGACGCTCGGCGGTGACCTCACCGACGATGCGGATGCCGAGGCCCGGGCCGGGGAACGGCTGGCGTCCGACGATGACCTCGGGCAGCCCGAGCTCGCGACCGACCGCACGGACCTCGTCCTTGAACAGGGTACGCAGCGGCTCGACCAGCTCGAACGTCATGTCGTCGGGCAGTCCGCCGACGTTGTGGTGCGACTTGATGTTCGCGGTGCCCGAACCGCCGCCGGACTCGACGACGTCCGGGTACAGGGTGCCCTGCACGAGGAACTTCACCTCGCCGTCACCGTCCGAGGCGCGGGCTTCGAGGACGAGCGCTTCCGCCGCGGCCTCGAAGGTGCGGATGAACTCGCGGCCGATGATCTTGCGCTTCTGCTCGGGGTCGCTGACACCGGCGAGGGCGTCGAGGAACTGCTCCCGGGCGTCGACCGTGACCAGGCGCACACCGGTCGAGGCGACGTAGTCCTCTTCGACCTGCTTGCGCTCGTCGGCGCGGAGGAGCCCGTGGTCGACGAAGACGCAGGTGAGCTGGTCCCCGACGGCCTTGTGCACGAGGGCTGCGGCGACGGCGGAGTCGACTCCACCGGAGAGCCCGGCGATCACACGCGACGACCCGATCTGGTTGCGGATGCGCTCGACCTGCTCCTCGATCACGTTCGCCGAGTTCCAGTCACCCGGCAGTCCGGCGGCGCGGTGCAGGAAGTTCTCGAGCACGGCCTGGCCGAACGCGGAGTGCTTGACCTCGGGGTGCCACTGCACGCCGTACAGCTTGCGCTCGTCGGAGGCGAAGGCGGCGACCGGGGTCGACTCGCTCGACGCGAGGACCTCGAAGCCCTCCGGCGCCTTCGACACGGCGTCGCCGTGCGACATCCACGTGGTCTGCGCTGCCGGCTGGCCGCCGAGCAGGACACTGTCGGTGCCGCTGACGGTGACGGCGGTGGCGCCGTACTCGCGGAGGCCGGTGTTCGCGACCTCGCCACCGAGCGACTTCGCCATGGCCTGGAAGCCGTAGCAGATGCCGAGCACCGGGACACCGAGGTCCAGGATCTCGCCGTCCAGGGACGGTGCGCCGTCCTCGTAGACGGAGGACGGGCCTCCCGACAGGACGATCGCCGCCGGGTTCTTCTCACGGATCTCCGCCGCGGTGACCGAGTGGGGGACGATCTCGCTGTAGACGTTGGCCTCGCGGACACGTCGTGCGATCAACTGCGCGTACTGCGCGCCGAAGTCGACGACGAGGACGGGACGCTGTTCGGTCTCGCTCACCGAGCGCTCTCCTTCTCCCGCGACTGCTGCGCGGTCAGCTCGTGGTAGGTGGTCAGTGCGGTCTGCTGCATGCGGTGCTCGACCACGAAGGACATGAACGGGATCACGCCGCCGAGGGCGATGAGCAGGAAGCGCGACGGCCGCCAGCGCATGATGCTCCAGAGTCGGAAGTCGGCGAACAGGTAGACGACGTACAGCCACCCGTGCGCGATGAGGATCGCGATCGACAGGTTGAACGTGCCGGGTGCTTCGCCCGCGGTGCCGTTCGGGACGAAGAACGCGCCACCGCCGAGCTGCATCTCACGCTGGATCGGGGTGTACTTGATGACGACCTCGACGACCAGGGCGAGCAGGAGCACGCCGGTGACGTACGCGGAGATGCGGTAGAACCGCACGGCCCCCGGGATCTTGGGGATGTCGCGGGTCCGGACGGTCAGAGCCATGTGGTCGATCCTACCGGCGACCCGGCTCGGCCCGGGCGTCGTCCGTCGGGACCACGGGCTCGTCCACAGGCTCGGCGTCGTCGTCCACAGGATCGGCGCCAGCTGCCTCGGCGGCCTCGCGCGCCTCGTCCTGTTCGCGCTCCCATGCGTCCTTGACGAAGCGGTACCAGAGGAAGACGGCGAACCCGGCGAACACGACCCACTCGACCGCGTAGAACAGGTTCAGCCAGTCGAACTGGACCTCCCGCGTAGGGGCCCGGTCGGCGATGGTGCCGAGGTCGGCGGCGTCCGCGGTGGTCCGGTCGGCGACGACGTACCCGCCGTACATCCGGTCGTCGAACGCCTTCCACGTGTTCACGAACCGGGCCGGGGCGACGGCCGAGTACTCGTGCTGCTCGAACGTGTCCTGGTCCGGCGACTCCGCCGGGTAGTACCGGCCGCGGATGGTCATCGACGCGTCGTCGACCAGGCGGTCACCACCGGCGACCGCGGCGGAACGCTGGTCGGACCAGCCGATCACGACCGGGAGGCTCGCCCCGGTCGCGTCGTCGACCAGGTGCCCGACGGTCTGGTACTTCCCACCCCCGCTGCGGCCGGTGAGGACCGTCGTGTCACCGGCGACGAAGCGTCCGGAGACCGTGATCTTCTGCCCGGCCAGCGTGGACCCGACCGGCTTCTCCGGCGTGGTGACGTCGTCGAGGGTCTTCCGCGTCTCGGTCGAGGCCGGCAGCGGCTTGCCGTTCTCGATGCTGCGCTCGAGCTGCCACTTGCCGAGTGCGGCGAACACGCCTGCCAGCAGGATCGCCAGCAGCAGCAGGGCGATCCACTTCGGTCGTCGGGCAACGGCCCACATCTGAATCAGTACTCCGGATCACGTACGCGGGCCGGGCGCTCGGGACGCTCGGCGGGGACCTCGATCGACGACGTGCTCGCGCTCACGGGTTCCGGGGTGGCCGGGTCCTCGCGCGACGGCGTCGTCTCCGGTGCACCATTGTCGCGCTCTTCCCTGCCCGCAGCCTCCACGAGGGCGATCTCCTCGGCGAACTTCGCGTCCCGCTCGGCCTTGCGCGCCGCGGCGGCCTGCGCGGCGGCGAGTTCCCGGCCGCGGAGCTTCCGCACCCGACCCGGACGGAGCACGAGCTTGCCGATGCGGTCGGAGTTCACGGCGAGCAGCGGACCCAACACGGCCATCACCAGGACGTAGAGGCCCGCGAACGCGGTGATCCGTGCCTCCAGTCCGGCGGCCGCCGACAGGGTCGCGAGGATCAGCGCGAACTCGCCACGGTTCACCAGGATCACGGCGGTGTTGATGCCCTGCTGGACGCTGAACCCGTTCATCCGGGCCACGAGCTGTCCGGCGACGGCGTTGAGCACGACGGTCATGCCGATCGCGCCGGCGACCGGCCAGAGCACCTCGCCGAAGGTCGAGACGTCGAGGCCGAGCCCGAAGTTGACGAAGAAGAACGCCGCGAAGACGTCACGCATCGGCAGGGCCAGCTGCTCGATGCGGTCCCGGTAGCGGGTGGCACCGCAGAGCAGACCGATGACGAACGCACCGATCGCGTCGGTCACGCCGAGCAGGTCGCCGATGCCGCCGAACATCACCGCGAGGCCGAAGAACAGGATCGTGAAGAGCTCGTCGTCGCGGGTCGCGAAGATCTTCGAGACCTGCTTGCCGCCCCAGCGCGCCAGGCTGAACATGACGATGAGGAACCCGAACGCCAGCCCGAGTTTGCCGATCACGGCCCACAGGTTCGTGTCGCCGGAGAGCACCACCGAGACGATCGCCAGGTACACCGCGATGAAGACGTCCTCGATCACGGTGACGCCGAGGATCATCGGGGTCTCGTCGTTGGCCAGGCGCCGGAGCTCGATGAGCAGCTTCGTCACGATCGCGCTCGACGACGTCGCCGTCATGCCCGCGATGATCAGGGCTTCGCGCGTTCCCCAGCCGAGCGAGAACCCGAAGGCGAACCCGACGCCCATGTTGATCGCGACGTAGGTGCCACCGGAGACCAGGAGCTTGCCGGCGTTGCCGTAGAACTCCTCCTGGTCGAACTCCAACCCGAGGTTGAACAGCAGCAGGATGAGACCGAACGTCGCGATCAGCTCGATCGTGTGCGACTCGACGCTCAGGCCGATCCACGGGGTGTGCGGGCTCGCGATGAGCCCGACCACCATGTAGACCGGGATCGCCGGCAGACCGATGGTCTTGCCGAGCCGCCCGAGGACGTAGGCGATGAGGAACAGGCCGCCGATGGTCAGCAGCTCACCACCCAGGTGCATGCCCTAGCTCCGGGGCGGCGCCTCGGCAGCGGCCGCTGCCAACTGACCGCTGCGGTAGAAGGAGAACGCCTTCGCGACCTTCTCCGGCGCACCCGCGACGACGATCGTGTCCCCGGGGAACACGACGAAGTCCGACGAGGGAGCCGGGTTGGCGCTGTCGCCACGGACCACCGCGACGACGGTCAGGCCGATGAAGCCGGAGTCGTGCAGGTCGCCGAGGGGCTTGCCCGCGATGGCGTCGTCGTAGTCGACGCTGAACCAGTCGATGGAGAGCCCGGGGATCTCGTCGAGCTTGTCGAGGCCCTCGGTGATCCGGGTGCCGCCGAGGAGTTCGGCGAGGGTGTGCGCTTCGTCTTCACTGAGGCGGAGCGAGACCTTCTCGGACTTGTCCGCGCCGTCGGCGACGTCCGCGAACGAGATGAGGTCGGAGTGACCCGACCGGTGCGTGATGACACCACACTTGCCACCGTCGTCGGTGTAGAAGCTGTGCAGCACGCCGACGCCGGGGAGTTTGACGCGATGGACGTCGACCATGATGGCTCCCTTTCCCAGGACCCCCATGCTAACCACCGGGAGGGCCGCGCCATTCCGTTCTCCACAGTCATCCCGCCGGTGGACGCGCCGTTCCACCGGCGCCTGGAGGATGGCGGCATGAGCGCCCCGACCGCCAGCACCACCCGCACCGTCGTGGCCGTCACCGGAGCGATCGCGGTGGCGGCCTACGCGGCGCTCCTCGCGCTCGACCAGCTCGTCCTCGACCCGCTCACCCTGGTGCCGGGGACGTCGCTGACACGGATCTCCGGAGAGGTCGCGGCGCGCGGCAACGCGGTGGTCCCGGACGTCGTCGGCGTGCTCGTCATCGCCGGCATCGGCATCGCACTCGGTATCGGAGTGGCAGCGGCCGGACTCCGGAGGGTCCTGCCGACGCACGTCATCGCCGTCCTGCACCTCGGCGTGCTCGTCCTCGGGGCGCTCGCGACGTTCCCGACGTCGTTCCTGTTCGTCATGGACGTCCTCGACTCGTTCCCGACGACGCACGACCACTCGCCGTGGATGCGCGTGCTGTGGCTGACGAGCCTCCTGTCGCTCGTCGCCATCCCGGCGGTCCTGTTCGGCGAGATGGTGCGGACGCTCCGCGGCCTCCGCGTCAGCAGGAGCCCGCAGAACGCAACCCCGACCGCGTGACGCAACGCGATCGCGGTGCGCCGTGCCGCCCAGGTTGCGTTCCGCGGGAGTGACGGACGGGAGGCGCGTGGCGGGGGTGCCACGGGCCTCCCGTCCGTCAGTGGGTCAGCTGGGCTCGGTCGTCTTCTCGCCGACGACCTGTTCGTCGTCCGCCGTGGCGCCCTCGGCGCCGCTCGAGCGGCCACCGCCGACGACCACGTCGTCCTCCTCGAAGCCGAACGCGATGTCGGGCGCCTCGAGCCGGACGCGGTCAGCGGACTCGTCGTCGGGCTGCATCTGCGACTCCCGCTCGGCCGCGACGCGCTTCAGGTAGTTCGCGACCTCGTTCTCGGTCGTCTCCTGGTCCCAGCCGAGCACGCCCGCCATCAGCCGGGCGGCGACGGGCGCTGCCGACTCGCCGCGGTCCCACGCCTCGATCGAGATGCGGGTGCGGCGGGCCAGGACGTCCTCCAGGTGCAGGGCGCCCTCGTGCGAGGCCGCGTACACGACCTCTGCGCCGATGTAGTCGTCGGCCCCGGGCAGCGCATCGGCCAGCGAGGGGTCGTCCTCGACGAGCTGCAGGACCTCGGTGGCGAGGGTGCCGTAGCGGTTGAGCAGGTGCTCGATGCGGACCTTGTGCACGCCCGACGACTTCGCCGTCCGGCCGCGCTTGTTCCACGCGGCGGGGTAGCCCTCGGCGCCGAGCAGGGGGATGTCCTGCGTCGTCGACTCCGGGATCTTGCCGTCCATCGCCGCGACCGCCTCGTCGATGGCGTCCTTGCCCATCACGCGGTAGGTGGTCCACTTGCCGCCGGCGACGACGACGAGTCCGGGTGCGGTGTGCGCGACGACGTGCTCGCGGCTGAGCTTCGAGGTCGCCTCGGACTCCCCCGCCAGCAGCGGCCGGAGTCCGGCGTAGACACCCTCGACGTCCTCGCGGGTCAGCGGCACGGCCAGCACCTTGTTGACGTGTTCGAGGATGTAGTCGATGTCCGCCGCGGTCGCCGCCGGGTGCGCCTTGTCGAGGTACCAGTCGGTGTCGGTCGTGCCGATCAGCCAGTGCCGGCCCCACGGGATCACGAACAGGACGCTCTTCTCGGTGCGGAGGATCATGCCCGAGTTCGACTGGAAGCGGTCGCGCGGGACGACGAGGTGGACGCCCTTCGACGCGCGGACCTTGAACTGCCCACGGGTGCCGACCATCGCCTGGGTGTCGTCCGTCCAGACCCCCGTCGCGTTGACGACCTGCTTCGCCTTGATGTCGAAGTGCTCACCGGTCTGGATGTCGTGCGCGTGCGCCCCGACGACCCGCTCCCCGACCTTGATGAAGCCCTCGATCCGGACCCGGGAGGCCGCGTGTGCGCCGTACGAGGCGGCGGTGCGGACGAGCGAGGCGACGTAGCGCGCGTCGTCGACCTGGGCGTCGTAGTAGGTCATCCCGCCGACGAACGCGTCCTTCTTCAGCGACGGCATCGAGCGGAGCACCTGGGTGCGGGTGAGGTGGCGGTGGTGCGGCACACCGGGCGGTCGACCGCCAGACCAGCTGAACACGTCGTACATCGCCATGCCGATGCCGATGTAGAACCGCTCCCACACGCGGTGGTTGAGCGGGTAGAGGAAGCGCACGGGCTTCACCAGGTGCGGGGCGATGCGCTGGAGCAGCAGACCGCGTTCGATGAGGGCCTCGCGGACGAGGGTGAAGTTGAGCTGCTCGAGGTAGCGGATGCCGCCGTGGACGAGCTTCGACGACCGACTGGACGTGCCCGATCCCCAGTCGCGGGCCTCCACGATGCCGACCGACAGGCCGCGCGTGACGGCGTCGAGTGCGGCACCACCACCGACGATGCCGCCGCCGACCACCAGGACGTCGAGCTCGGTGGACTTCAGGGTCTCGATCGCCGCGGCGCGTTCATCGGGACCGAGCTTCGTGGCGGGGTCGAACCCCGCCGTGGTCGATGCTCCGCGGGGTGCCTTCTGGCCTGTGACCGTGGTTGTCATGCTCGCCTCCGTCGCCGATCGGCACCGGAGCGACACCCGCAGGACCTCCGCGGGCGCACCGCCGTCAGCGGTGGTACGGCGCCACGACCACTTCTACTCGCTGGAACTCCTTGACGTCGGAGTATCCGGTGGTCGCCATCGATCGACGCAGGGCACCGACGAGGTTGGCGCGGCCGTCCCACGACGGGGTCGGACCGAACAGGATGCTCTCGAGCGAGCCGATCGTGCCGACCTCGACCCGACGGCCGCGGGGCAGCTCCGGGTGGTGCGCCTCGGCACCCCAGTGGAAGCCGCCGCCGGGCGCTTCCTGCGCACGGGCCAGGGCGGTGCCGAGCATGACCGCGTCGGCACCCATCGCGATCGCCTTGACGACGTCGCCGGCGGTGTCGAGACCGCCGTCCGCGATGACGTGCACGTACCGGCCGCCGGACTCGTCCATGTAGTCGCGGCGGGCACCGGCGACGTCCGCGACGGCGGTCGCCATCGGGGCGTGGATGCCGAGCGCCGCACGGGTCGTCGAGGCCGCGCCACCGCCGAAGCCGACGAGCACGCCCGCGGCACCGGTGCGCATGAGGTGCAGCGCCGCAGTGTAGGTGGAGGCACCGCCGACGATCACGGGGACGTCGAGCTCGTAGATGAACTTCTTGAGGTTGAGGGGCGCCTGGTTCTGCGACACGTGCTCGGCGCTGACCGTGGTGCCGCGGATGACGAACAGGTCGACACCGGCGTCGACGACGGTCTGCGAGAACTCGGCGGTGCGCTGCGGGCTGAGCGAGCCGGCGACCGGCACACCGGCGGCGCGGATCTCGGCCAGGCGGCGGGTGATCAGCTCGGCCTTGACCGGCTCGGCGTAGATCTCCTGCATGCGCTTCGTGACGTTGCCGTCGGTCAGCGTGCGGATCTCGGCCAGGTAGGGCTCCGGGTCCTCGTAGCGGGTCCAGAGGCCCTCGAGGTCCAGGACCCCGAGGACGCCGAGACGGCCCATCTCGATGACGGTCGCGGGCGAGGCGACGGAGTCCATCGGCGCCGACAGGATCGGCGACTCGAAGGTGAACGCGTCGATCGACCACTGGACGCTGACGTCACGCGGGTCACGCGTCCGCCTGGAGGGGACCACCGCGATGTCGTCGAACGCGTACGCCCGACGTCCGCGCTTGCCTGCACCGATCTCGACTTCGCTCACCCGGCAACCCTACCGGGCGGGCTGTGCGGGTGGCACGGCCGGACGGTCCGTGCGTGCAGCGGGGCGGACCAGCGCGGGTAGCAGCAGTGGAGCGGATCAGCGCGGGCCGCGACCCCCGGGCGTCCGCGGGCCACCGGGCGTCCGCGGGCCACGGGTCGTCCGCGGGCCACGGGTCGTCCGCGTCCGGCGGAGCACCCGGAGCGTCAGTCCCAGCAGCAGCGCCAGCACCACGAGCACGACGAGCAGCGCGGCCGCGACCTTCACGAGCAGGGCCGCACCGATGAAGAGGACGACGAACACCACCCACACCAGGGCGTCCATCGCGCGGTCCGCGAAGCGTTGCACGCTGGAACGGTACCCGACCGGCGGGGGTGGGGCGGGCCTCCCGGGCAGACGGGCCGGCCGGACCGCGGGGACGGGACGGACAGGAGGCCCGGCGTGCGTCCCCCACGACGCCCCCGTCTGCGCGCGGCACCGCCGAGTGCGCGAGACGCCGCCGGATCCTGCGGCGTCTCGGCGCGACCGCGGCGTCTCAGCGCGACGGCGGCGTCTCGGCGCGACGGCGGCGTCTCGGCGAGACGGCGGCGCCGGGAACGAGAGCGGGGCCGTGCGGCGCGCATGCGCAGCCTGCACGGCCCCACCGGTCGCGGGTGCTGCCCCCACAGCGGCACCCGCGGTGTCGACGCCCTACTTGGTGGCGTCGACGTCCTTGGCGAGCGTCCCGAGGTAGAGCTCGATGACCTTGGGGTCGTCGGCCAGCTCCTTCCCGGTGCCCGAGTACGCGTTCCGCCCCTGGTCGAGGACGTAGCCGCGGTCGCAGATCTGCAGGCAGCGGCGGGCGTTCTGCTCGACCATGATCACGGAGACGCCGGCCTTGTTGATGCGGCGGGTGCGGATGAACGTCTCGTCCTGCCGCACCGGCGACAGTCCGGCGCTCGGCTCGTCGAGCAGCAGCACCTTCGGGTCCATCATCAGCGCACGGGCCATCGCGACCGACTGTCGCTCACCACCAGAGAGCGACCCGGCACGCTGGCCCTTGCGCTGTCCGAGGACGGGGAACAGGTCGTAGATGACCTCGAGCCGCTCGCTGAACTTCTTCGGCCGCAGGTACAGCCCCATCTGCAGGTTCTCCTCGATGGAGAGCGAGGGGAACACGTTGTTCGTCTGCGGGACGAAGCCGACGCCGGCCTGCACGAGCTTGTTCGCCTTGAGGTTCGTGATGTCCTCACCCTGCAGCGTCACGGCGCCCTCGCGGACGTTGACGAGACCGAACAGCGCCTTGAGGAGCGTCGACTTGCCGGCACCGTTCGGGCCGATGATGCCGATGAGCTCGCCCGGGTAGCAGACCAGGTCGCAGCCGTTGAGGATGTTGACGCCCGGCAGGTACCCGGCGACCACGTTGTCGGCCCGCATCACCGGCTCGCGGTCCTGCACGGCGGTCGCGCCGCCGGGCGCGGCACGCGGGGTCGGGGTCGGGGTGCCGGGCGTCGGGCTGCCGGGGGTGGCGGCCACCGCCGCCGGCTCCGGACTGGAGGCCCGGTCCGCGCCGGTGCCGTTCGTCGCGTCCGTCATCGGGTCGCCTTCCCTTCGTCGGCGGTGTCCGCCGCGTCCTCTTCTGCGACCTCGTCGGCGAGTTCCTCGTAGGTCTCCTCGTTGAGGAGCGAGTCGTCACCCAGGTCGGTGTCGTGGTGCGCGCCCAGGTAGGCGTCGATGACGGCCTGGTCGTCCATCACCGTGGCGGCCGGGCCCTCGGCGACGACCTTGCCCTCGGCCATCACGACCACCCAGTCCGAGATGTGCCGGACCATGTGCATGTCGTGCTCGACGAACAGCACGGTCATGCCGTCGTCGCGGAGGGACTGGATGTGCCCGAGCAGCGACTGGGTCAGCGCCGGGTTCACGCCGGCCATCGGCTCGTCGAGCATGATCATCGTCGGGTCGGACATCAGTGCGCGGGCCATCTCGAGGAGCTTCCGCTGCCCGCCGGAGAGCGATCCGGCGTAGTCGTCCTTCTTCTCGAGCAGCTTGAAGCGGTCGAGCAGGTCCTCGGCCTTCGCCGTGATCTCCTGCTCGCGCTTCTTCCACACCGGGCTGATCAGCGCGGCGAAGAAGTTCTCCCCCGGCTGGTCCTTCGCGCCGAGCAGCATGTTCTGCATCACGGTCAGGCGCGACAGCGCCTTGGTCAGCTGGAAGGTGCGGACCATGCCGGCCCGGGCGACCTTCGCCGCCCCGGTGTTGCCGAGCGTCTTCCCGTTGAACTGCCACCGCGCCTCCTTGCCGCTCGACGGCTTGTCGAAGCCGGTGAGCAGGTTGAAGAACGTGGTCTTGCCGGCACCGTTCGGACCGATGAGGGCCGTGATGGCGCCGCGCTGCACCTCGAGGTGGCCGACGTCGACGGCGGTCATGCCGCCGAAGCGCCGGGTGATGTTGTCGACCGTCAGGATCGCGTCGGGCTTCGGGGAGCCCGGGGCGTGCTGCACCGCGGTGAGGGCGGTGGGGACGCCGGGGGTGGTGGTCGGTTCAGACACTGAACGTCAGCTCCTTCTTGTTCCCGAGGAGTCCCTGCGGGCGGAAGACGATGAGGAGCATGAGCGCGACGCCGACGAGCACGTAGGAGAACTGCTCGGCCTGCTGGGCGTTCATGATCGAGTTCGGGATGAAGTCACCCGCGATGGTGCGGATGAACAGCCGGAGGACGAAGAACAGGATCGACCCGAGCACCGGGCCGAACACGGTCGCGGCACCACCGAGGATGAGCGCCGTCCAGATGAAGAACGTCATCGAGCGGCCCATGGCGTCCGGTTGCACCGAACTCGGCAGGACGTAGATGATGCCGCCCAGAGCACCGAGCGCGCCACCGAAGACGAGCGCCTGCATCTTGTACGAGTAGACGTTCTTGCCGAGGGAGCGGACGGCGTCCTCGTCCTCGCGGATCGCCTTCACGACACGACCCCAGGGACTGCGCATGAGCAGGAACAGCACGAGGGTGAACAGGGCGACGAGGCCCCAGCCGACGATGCGGATCCACCAGCCGTTGACGCCGTTGTTCGAGTAGCTGAACCAGAGGATCGTCGTGGTGCCGTCGGGCAGGAAGCTCAGGGCGTTGAACGGGTCGCGGTAGCTGGAGCCGGTGATGCCGTTCGAGCCACCGGTGGTGTCCGTCAGCAGACTCGAGCGGCCGACCATGCGGATGATCTCGGCGCCGGAGATCGTGACGATCGCCAGGTAGTCCCCCCGCAACCGCAGGGTCGGGATGCCGAGGATCACCGCGAACACGATCGAGATGGCCAGGGCCACGAGTACGGCCATGCCGAAGGGCAGCCCGTTCGTGATCGAGATCGCGAAGCCGTAGGCGCCGAGCAGCAGGAACGCCGCCTGGCCCATGTTGACCAGGCCGGTGAGGCCGAAGTGGACGTTGAGGCCGATCGCGGCGAGGGCGAACGCCGCGGTCGTCGGGGCGAGTGCTTCCTGCGTCAGGGAGCTGAGGAGTTGGAGGATGTAGTCCATGCGGGTGCTCCCTTAACCGATCCGCTCGGCACGGCCGAAGATGCCCTGCGGACGGAACAGCAGGATGAGGATGAGGATGACGAGTGCGGTGGCGTACTTGAAGTCGCCGGGCAGCACCAGGTTGGTCAGCTCCACGACGATGCCGATGATCATCGAGCCGACGAGGGCGCCGTAGGCCGTCCCGAGCCCACCGAGCGTGACCGAGGCGAACATCAGGAGCAGGAGCTGCAGACCGGTCTGCCAGTTCACGCCGTTGAGCACGAGGCCGAGCATCACACCGGAGAGTCCGGCGAGACCCGCGGCGAGCGTCCACACGAAGCGGATCACGCGGTCGACGTCGATGCCCGAGGCCGCGGCGAGCGCCGGGTTGTCGGACACGGCTCGGGTGGCGCGGCCGAAGCGGGTCTTCGCCAGGAAGAGCCCGGTGCCGATGAGGACCACGAGCGCGATGCCCATCGCGACGTAGGACTGCACGGTGAGGGTGATGCCGGCGAAGGTCACCGTCTCCGGGTTGCCCTGCTGGATGCGGACGGTCGCGGCGCCGAAGAAGTACTGGAAGGCGTACTGGGCGGCGATCGAGAGGCCGATCGTCACGATCATCAGCTGGGTGAGGCTGATCCGACGCTTCCGGAGCGGCTTCCAGATGCCGGCGTCCTGCAGGTACCCGGAGGCGGCGCAGAGGAGCACGGTCACGATCCCGGCGAGCCAGATGTTCCATCCCAGCTGGTTCGCGAAGACGTAAGCCAGGAGCCCGCCGAGGGTGACCTGCTCGCCGTGCGAGAAGCTCGACAGCCCGGTCGTGCCGTAGATCAGTGAGAGGCCGATCGAGGCGAGGGCGATGAGCAGGCCCAGGCGGATGCCGGAGGCGAACTGCTGCCAGAACCGGGCGGCCGTGACGCTCGTGGCGGCGGTGGAGGTCGTCGCACCCTCCTGGTCGGAGAGCTGGAAGATCGTGCCGGCGTTGGCGTTGACGTTGCCCTGGACTGTGCGGGCGGCGTCCTTCGCGTCGGTCAGGTACTGCCCCTTCGGCAGCGAGTCCTGGTCGACCTTGACCGTGTAGGCGCCGGCGGCGGGGATGCTGACGGACCAGCGTCCGTCGGCGTTCGTGGTCGAGGAGCCGGTGAACGAGCCAGGCCCGGTGACCGCGACGGCGACGCCCTCGGTGGGCTTCCGGTCGGAGTCGAGGATGGTGCCCTGGATGCAGCCGTTCGAGGTGCTGACGACGCAGGGCCCGGTGCTCGCGGGTGCGCTGCTGGAGGTCGGGCTGCCGGTCGCTGCACCGGCGACGGGAGCGAGAGCCCAGTCGACCGCGAAGGTGGCGAGGAAAGCGAGGAAGAGCACGGCGGCGAGGACCAGGCGACGGCGGCCTGGTGCCCCGCGGCGGAATCGGTGCGCGAGCACTGACCCCGGCGGAGTGATGGAACCCACGGATGAGCCTCTCGTTCGGATAGTCGAGGACCATAGGGATTTTTTGTGTCCCCCGTGTTTCCGGCACGTTCCCTGCACAAATCGTGCCGGAACCGTGATGTTGCACAGGCGCGTCGATTTGCGTTTCCGGGACGAGCCTCCCGTCTGGCCGGTACAGCGACTTCCAGAGGGGCCGGAGCCCCGGAATGGCGCGCGCAGCCCGCGCGTTACCATGTCCTATCCGGAGCCCACCGCAGCGTTCCCGGTGTCTCGACCACTTCACACGCACGCCCACGAAGGGGACCCATGGACCAGCCGGATCCGTTCGGATTCATCGGACTCACGTACGACGACGTCATGCTCCTGCCGGGGCACACCGACGTCATCCCGAGCGAGGCGTCCACCGCGTCCCGGCTCACCAAGCGGATCTCGGTCAACGTGCCGCTGCTCTCCGCGGCGATGGACACCGTCACCGAGTCCCGCATGGCGATCGCCATGGCTCGGCAGGGCGGCATCGGGATCCTGCACCGCAACCTCTCGATCGCGGACCAGGCGGCCTACGTCGACAAGGTCAAGCGCTCCGAGTCGGGCATGATCACCAACCCGGTGACCACCACCCCGGACGCCACCGTGGCCGAGGTCGACGCGCTCTGCGGGCAGTTCCGCGTCTCCGGCCTGCCGGTCGTCGAGTCCGACGGCACGCTCGTCGGCATCATCACGAACCGGGACATGCGGTTCGTCGCCCCGTTCGAGATGGCCACGACGCTCGTCCGTGACGTCATGACGAAGGCGCCGCTGATCACCGCTCCGGAGGGCATCGACCCCGAAGAGGCGATCGCGATCTTCGCCCAGCACAAGATCGAGAAGCTGCCGCTGGTCGACCCGGCGGGCAAACTCTGCGGGCTCATCACCGTCAAGGACTTCGACAAGAGCGAGAAGTACCCGGACGCCACGAAGGACGACGAGGGCCGTCTGCGTGTCGGCGCGGCGATCGGGTTCTTCGGCGACGCCTGGCAGCGTGCCGAGGCACTGCGTGACGCGGGGGTCGACGTGCTCGTGGTCGACACCGCGAACGGCGAGAGCGAAGGCGTGCTCGACATGGTCCGTCGCCTCAAGGCCGACCGGTCCTTCGACGCGATCGACGTCATCGGCGGCAACGTCGCGACCCGCTCCGGTGCACAGGCGCTCATCGACGCGGGGGTGGACGCCGTCAAGGTCGGCGTCGGTCCGGGCTCGATCTGCACCACCCGCGTCGTCGCCGGTGTCGGCGTGCCGCAGGTGACCGCCGTGTACGAGGCATCGCTCGCCGCGCGGGAGGCCGGCGTGCCGATCATCGCCGATGGTGGCCTGCAGTACTCGGGCGACATCGCCAAGGCCCTGGTCGCCGGTGCGGACACCGTCATGCTCGGCTCGCTGCTGGCCGGGTCCGACGAGTCCCCGGGCGAGCTCGTGTTCGTCGGCGGCAAGCAGTTCAAGGCGTACCGCGGGATGGGCTCCCTCGGCGCACTGCAGACCCGCGGCAAGAAGACCTCGTACTCGAAGGACCGCTACTTCCAGGCGGACGTGCCCTCCGACGAGAAGCTCATCCCCGAGGGCATCGAAGGCCAGGTCCCCTACCGCGGCTCGGTCGGCAACGTCGTGTACCAGCTCGTCGGCGGACTGCGGCAGTCGATGTTCTACGTCGGCGGTCGGACGATCCCGGAGCTCAAGGCGCGGGGCAAGTTCGTCCGCATCACCGCGGCCGGGCTGAAGGAGTCGCACCCGCACGACATCCAGATGGTCGTCGAGGCCCCGAACTACCGGGGCTAGTCGCCGGCGCCGGGTGCCTGGCGCCGGCGCCGCCGCTGGGCGCCTGGTGCCGGCGCCGAGACGCCGCCATGTGCGTGGGACGCCGCCGAATCCGGCGGCGTCTCGTGCGTTTGGCGGCGTCTCGCGTTGACGGGGTCGTGTCAGCTGGTCCTGCACACCGACAGACCGCCGGGAGGCTCTCCACAGCTCCGCCTCGCAGATCCCGCGGGTGACACGGCCGCTGGCACCGTCACTGCATGGAGATGCGATCAACGGTCCTCACAGCGCTGCCGTCCACGCTGGACGACCCGGTCCGGCTGTTCCATGGAGTCGCAGTGGAGCGTGGCGATTGGGCTGCCCTCGGCCCGCTCGAGCGGCGGCAGCTCGTGGTCCGGGCTCGTGCCGCCAGGCTGCAGGCGCACGGGGTCGTGTCACACCGTTCCGCCGCAGCACTGTGGGGACTCCCCGAGCACGGCAGGACCGACTGGCGCCTCCACGTCATCGACCCGCGGACGATGAAGACGCACGCGGGTCGTGGGGTCGTCCGGCACGTCGGATCGATCGATGAGGGCGACGTGGTACTGCTCGACGGGATCCGGACCACGTCGATGCTCCGGACCGTCGTCGACGTCGCGCGGACGTCGACGTTCGAACACGCCGTCGTCGTGCTCGACCACGTCGTCCACGTCGGAGCGCTCGACCGGTCCGTCCTCGAGCATGCGCTCACCGCCTGCGCCGGACGTCGAGGCGTCCGCCAGGCGTCCGCGGCGCTGGACTTCGCCGATGCGGCCGCCGAGTCGCCTGGCGAGTCCATCAGCCGGGTGACGGTCGAACGCCTCGGAGCCCCTGCTCCCGTCCTGCAGCACCGGTTCGACACCGACCGTGGCGTGTTCCGCGTCGACTTCTGGTGGCCGGATGCCGGTGTCATCGGTGAGTTCGACGGGCGTGTGAAGTACGACGACCGTGATGTGCTCTGGCACGAGAAGCGGCGCGAGGACGCCCTCCGCCGCGCGAGCCGTGTTCAGGGTTTCGCGCGGTGGGGCATGGCGGAGGCGGGGGACCCGGCAAGCCTGGGTGCGCTCCTCGTCGCCGCCGGACTGCCGATCGGACGCGGTTGGGCACAGCGCAGATGAGACGCCCGACGGGTGCACCGAGACACCCCCGTCTGCGCGTCGCACGTCCGACTTGCCGAGACGCCGCTGAACTCGGCGGCGTCTCGGAGCGGGTCGGGCGTCAGTCACAGACTGGGGCGTCTCGGGCACAGACGGGGGCCCCGGGAACGCACCTCAGGCCTCCGGGACGGCCGTCCGGAACCGTGGAGACCGTCCGGACGGACTCCTGATCAGGGGTTCCGGTGAGGCCGTTCAGAAGTGTCACGGGTCTGTAACGAAACACCCAGGTGTGCACTTCCGTCACACGGGCGAAACACATCGACCCTAGTTTTCTCCACATCCCACGCGGAGACGCCGCGCTCGACCCGATGCGGTAGGGCCTCCGCGCAGAGAAAGGGTTCCACGGATGATCAGAACCACCCGCGCCACCACGGCGCTGGCACTGGCGGGAGCTGCAGCGGTGCTCCTCGCCGCCTGTTCCACCTCGAGCAACGCCGGTGGCGGCTCCTCCGAGTCGGCCTCGGCCGGCGGTGCCAAGAAGGACCCGGCCGCGAGCTGCCAGGCCCCCTCGTCGCCCGGCACCGACCCCCTGAAGATCGGCACGATCCTGCCGCTGACCGGGTCGCTCGCCTACCTGAACCCGCCCGCCGAGTCCGGCGTCGGCCTGGCGGTCGAGGACATCAACTCCGCTGGTGGCGTGCTCGACAAGGACGTCACGATCGACCCCGCCACCGACTCCGGTGACAGCAACGACATGACCGTGTCCAGCTCGGCCGCGACGAAGCTCGTCAACGCCAAGGTCCCGGTCGTCATCGGCGCCGAGTCCTCGTCCGTCACGCTCAACGTGATCGACCAGCTCACGAGCAACTGCATGGTGCAGATCTCGCCGGCCAACACGGCGACCGACCTGTCCGGCTACTCGTCGCACTACTACCGCACCGCTCCGCCGGACTCCGTGCAGGGCTCGGCGCTCGGCCAGCTCATCACGGGTGACGGCAACGCCAAGGTCGCGTTCCTGGTCTTCAACGACACGTACGGCACCGGTCTCCGCAACTCCGTCCAGCAGGCAGTCGAGGCCGCCGGCGGCCAGGTCGTCTACGGCGCCAAGGGCAAGGGCCAGGAGTTCCCGCCCGGACAGACCACGTTCTCGTCCGAGGTGACCGCGGCACTCGCCACGAAGCCCGACGCGATCGTCGTCCTGGCCTTCGACGAGACGAAGTCGATCATCCCCGAGCTCGTCTCGCAGGGGAACAAGGCGAAGATCTACATGTCCGACGGCAACACCGCGGACTACTCAAAGGACTTCGACAAGGGCACCCTCGACGGCGCCCAGGGCACCATCCCCGGTGCCAGCCCGAAGGACGAGCTGAAGCAGCGTCTGGTCGCGTTCTACAAGAAGTCCTCCGGCAAGGACCTGGCGGACTTCTCGTACGCGGCTGAGTCCTACGACGCCACGACGCTCGCCGCCCTCGCCGCGGTGAAGGGCAAGGGCACCGACTCCGGTACCATCCAGGCCAACATGGCTGCGGTGTCCGGCGCCGACGGTGGCACCGAGTGCTCGACGTTCAAGGACTGCAAGGCCCTGCTGGACAGTGGGAAGGACATCCACTACACCGGCCCGTCCGGCATCGGCCCGTTCGACAAGAAGAACGACCCGTCGAGCGCCTACATCGGCATCTACAAGTTCGACAAGGACAACAAGCCGGTCTACCAGAGCGCCATCCAGGGCTCGGTCTCGAAGTAACCGCACCAGCACCACGACGGCCCCCGGCAGCAGCAGCTGCCGGGGGCCGTTCGCGTGCACCCGGCACCGACCGGGCAGGCGACGGACGGGAGGCACGCCCCGCCCCCGTCAGCTCAGGCCGGCTCCGGCACGCGGTCGCGTCGGGCACTCCGCCGCGCAGCGGTGAACGAGTCGATCGTGAGGAGCACCAGCGCGAACCACACCACGCCGAAGCCGACCCACCGCGAGGGCGACATCGCCTCGTGCTGCACGAGCACCCCGACGAGCAGCTGCATCACGGGGGCGAGGTACTGCGTCAACCCGAGGGTCGACAGGCTGACCCGACGGGCCGAGGACGCGAACAGCAGCAGCGGCACCGCGGTCGCCGGCCCGGTCAGCACCGTGATGAGGACGTGCACGCCGCCCTCGCCCGCGAACGTCACACCTCCGGCGAGCCCGGTCACCCCGAGCACCACGAGCGCCCCGACGGCGATCGGCAGCAGCCACACGGTCTCGATCGTCAACCCGCTCAGCGCGTCGACGGTGCCGCCGACGCGCTTCTTCACCAGGCCGTAGAGCCCGAACGAGAACGCGAGCGCCAGGGAGATCCACGGCATCCGCCCGTAGCCGACCGCGATGACGACGACCGCAACGACGCTGATGCCGACCGCGATCCACTGCAGCGGACGCAGGCGTTCGCGGAGCACCACGATGCCCAGGGCGATCGTGACGAGCGGGTTGATGAAGTACCCGAGGGCCGCCTCGACGGTGTGGCCGGTGGTCGTCGCGGCGACGTACACGGTCCAGTTCACCAGGATGAGCCCGGCGGCGATGCCCATGATCCCCATCACCCGGGGCTGCACGAGCAGGGCACGGGTCCGCAGCCAGGAGCGGGTGGCGAGGATCGCGACGGCGCAGAACACCAGGCCGAAGACGATCCGCCACGACACGATCTCGAACGCGCCGGCGGGGGCCATCGCGGCGAAGAGCAGAGGCATCAGGCCCCAGAGTCCGTAGGCGACGAGCGCCTGTACGACGCCGACGGATGCCTCGCTGCGCGCCGGGCGCGTGGGACTCGGTTCACTCACGGAACCATCCTAGGAAGGCGAGCCGACGTCGGGTGCTGGTGGCGGGCCTCCCGGCAGACGACGAACGCCCCGCCGGCCAGGCCGACGGGGCGTTCGTGGAGCAGGTGTCAGTGCTCGATGACCGCGAGGACGTCGCGGGCGGAGAGGACCAGCAGGTCCTCGCCCGAGTACTTGACTTCGGTGCCGCCGTACTTCGAGTAGATGACCTTGTCGCCGACGGCGACGTCGAGCGGCACGCGGTTGCCGTTGTCGTCGATGCGACCCGGGCCCACGGCGACGACCTCGCCCTCCTGGGGCTTCTCCTTCGCGGTGTCCGGGATGACCAGACCGGACGCGGTGGTCTGCTCCGCCTCCACCTGACGGATGACGATGCGATCTTCGAGCGGCTTGATGCTGACGGCCACGGTGACCTCTTCTTTCTCGGTACGTGTTCGGTACTGACGAAAACCGGGTTGGCACTTCCCTCGGGAGAGTGCCAACCCCAACTGTAGGACGTCACTGGCACTCGGTCAATCCGAGTGCCAGTGCGCCACGGCCGTGTCCGCCGCCTGGGAGGATCGGGGCATGGACGCCGCCGAACTCACCCAGCTGCTGACCCCGGCCGGGATGGACCTGCTCGACCGTACGCCCTCGGTCTCCGACGGTGGCGAGATCGTCCGGGTGGTCTCCCGGTTGCGGGCCGAGGGCCACGACCCCGCCCTGGTGGCGGCGGTCCTGACCCAGGCGAAACTGCGGCAGAAGGCCCGCGGCAAGTTCGGCGACTTCGCCGCGCGGATGCTCTTCACCGAGGCGGGCCTCGAGCAGGCCACCCGGCTGCAGGTCGCCGCGCAGCACGCCGGGCGCTTCGCCGCCGCCGGACTGCAGCGGGTCGCCGACCTCGGCTGCGGGATCGGCGGGGACGCGCTCGCGATGGCGGCGCTCGACCTCGACGTCACGGCGGTCGACCGCGACGAGGTGACGGCGGCCGTCGCGACGCACAACCTGGCGCCGTGGCCGAACGCCCGGGTCACCCTCGGGGACGCCGCCGCGTTCGACCTGTCCACCGTCGACGGCGTCTGGATGGACCCGGCCCGGCGGACCAGCGGACACTCCGACACCCGACGCCTGGCCGACCCGGACGACTGGTCACCCTCGCTCGACACCGTGTTCGCGGCGGCCACGACCACCCCGACCGGCGTGAAGCTCGGCCCGGGCATCGACCGCGACCTGATCCCCGACACGGCCGAGGCACAGTGGACCTCCGTCGACCGGGAGGTCGTCGAACTCGCCCTGTGGTTCGGCCCCCTCGCCCGCCCCGGGATCCGCCGGGCGGCGACCGTCGTCGGCCCGCACGGCATCGCCGAGCTGACCGGCCCAGCCGACGCCGAGGACGTCGAGGTCGGACCGCTCGGGGACTACCTCTACGAGCCCGACGGCGCCGTGATCCGCGCGCGGCTGATCGGGGACCTCGCCCGCTCGATCGACGGCCGGATGCTCTCCGAGGGCATCGCGTACGTCACCTCGGACCAGGCCGTCGCCACCCCGTTCGCGCAGGGGTTCCGCGTCCTCGACACGATGCCGCTCGACGTCAAGCGCCTGGCCGCACGGCTGGCCGCCGACGACATCGGGACCGTGGAGATCAAGAAGCGCGGGGTCGACGTCGACCCCGCCGAGTTCCGCAAGCGGTTGCGTCTGCGGGGCCGTGGTCGCGTGACGCTCGTGCTCACCCGACTGGAGGGACGACACACCGCCGTCCTGTGCGAGCGGCTCACCGAAGTGGCCGGCTGAGCAGCGCGCTGGGCGGTGTCGCGCGCTGGTCGCGTGCCGCGCGGTGGCCCGCGCTGGTCGAGCGCCGGGCGGCGTCCCGCACCGGTCGGTGTCATGCGGCGCGTTCGTCGCGCGTCGCGGCGGGATCGGTCCGGGTCAGCCGATGAGCGCCCCGACGCCGCCGCCGGAGCTGTCCCACTCGGACCCGACCGAGCCGGGCGAGGCGGCGATGATCGCGATGACCGCGATGACGAGGAGGATGAAGAGGCCTGTCAACACCCATCCGCCGATGATGCCGGCGAGCGCCAGGCCGCGGCCGTGCTCGCCCGTCTGCTTGATGCGGCCGAGGGCGACGTGGCCCATGATCGCGCCGGCCGGGCTGGTGAGGATCAGGAGCGGCCCGAGGACGATGCCGCCGAAGGCGAAGACGATCGACAGGATCGCGAGCGTGCTGGTCGGCCGCGGGGCGTACGGGTTGTGGGTACTGGCCCGGTAGGGATCACCGGCGCCGTACTGCGGCACCGCGTACGGGTTCTGCTTCGCGTACGGGTCGTGCGCGCCGTACGGGTTCTGCTGAGCGGCGCCGTACTGGCCGTACTGCTGCGCCTGGCCGTACTGCTGCGCCTGGCCCGGCTGCTGCGCCTGGCCGTACTGCCCGGGCTGCTGCGGCTGGCCGTACTGCCCCGGCTGCTGCCATCCCTGGCCCTGCTGCCCGTACGGGTCCTGCCGCGCCTGCCCGGACGTCTCGTCCGGCTTCGATCGGTCGTTCAGATCGGACACGTCGCACCCTCCTGGCAGTCACTCGACCGCCGTCCCCGATCCTCCCACAGGCGTGCCTGAGCGGTTCAGGAGACGAGGTCAGACCTGGACGGTCGTCACCGGCAGGGTGGAGTCCGCGGCGATGCCGAGGTCGCTCGGCGCGTGTCCCTCGGCGACGAGCCGTGCCCCGACGGCCGCGATCATCGCCCCGTTGTCCGTGCACAGGTCGAACGGCGGGATCCGCAGGGCGACACCGGCGGCGGCGCAGCGTTCCTCGGCGACCTGCCGCAGTCGGGCGTTCGCGACGACCCCACCGCCCAGGAGCAGCCGGTCGACCCCGGTGTCCCGGCAGGCGTTCAGTGCCTTGGTGAGCAGCACGTCGACGACGGCCTCCCGGAAGCTCGCGGCGACGTCGGCGACGGGGACCTCCCGGCCCTCGTCACGGCAGCGCTCGACCCAGCGGGCGACGGCGGTCTTCAGTCCGGAGAACGAGAAGTCGTAGCGGTGCGCCGCCATGTCCTTCGGCAGCGTCAGCCCGCGCGGGAACCGGATCGCCGTGGGGTCGCCGTCCGCTGCGGCCCGGTCGATCTGGGGGCCGCCGGGGTACGGCAGGCCGAGGAGTCGGGCGACCTTGTCGAACGCCTCGCCCGCGGCGTCGTCGATGGTCTCGCCGAGCAGCTCGACGTCCCCGACCAGATCCCGCACGAGGAGCAGCGACGTGTGACCACCCGAGACGAGCAGCGCCACGGTCGGCAGGTCGATCTCGGAGCCGTCCGGTCGGAGCACGTCCGCCCCGACGTGGCCGACCAGGTGGTTGACGCCGTACAGCGGCTTGCCGGTGGCCACCGCGAGCGCCTTCGCCGCACCGACCCCGACCATCAGGGCGCCGGCGAGCCCGGGGCCCGCGGTGACGGCGACGGCGTCGAGTTCGTCGAGCGTTACGCCGGCCTGCGCGAGCGCCTGTTGCAGGGTCGGGGTCATCGCCTCGAGGTGCGCACGGGCGGCGACCTCGGGGACGACGCCGCCGTAGCGGGCGTGCTCGTCCATGCTCGACGCGATGACGTTGGCGAGCAGGGTGGTGCCGCGGACGATGCCGACGCCGGTCTCGTCGCAGCTCGTCTCGATGCCGAGCACCAGGGGTTCAGTCGCGCTCATCGAGGGCCTCCTGTCCGATCGGGCCGGGACCGGAGCCCGGACCCGTGGGTACCGCAGGCGCCGCGGGCTCGAGTGCGGCACGCATCACCCACGCGTCGACCCCGTCGGGCTGGTAGTACCGCGGCCGGGTGGCGATGTGGGTCAACCCGAAGCCGGCGTACATCGTCTGCGCGACCGGGTTGTCGGCGCGGACCTCGAGGAAGACCTCGTGCACGCCACGGCGTCCGGCCTCGTCCAGGAGCTCGGTGAAGAGCAGCCGGCCGAGGCCCCGCCCACGCTGCTCGGCGGCGACCGCGATGGTCTGCACGTCGGCGACCGGGTTGCCCGGCAGCGACGACAGGCCCGCGTACCCGACGACCGTGGGCGCGGAGTCGTCGCCGGTGGTCTCGATGACGACGTAGTACCCGTGCGGGGAGTGCAGTTCCTCGGACATCTGCGACGACGACCACGCGTCGGTGGGGAACGAGACGCGCTCGAGCCACATGACGTCGTCGAGGTCCGCCGGGTGCGCCCGACGCAGGCGCAGGCCGTCCGGCAGGGCGAGCGTCACCGGGCGACCCGCTTCGGAGCGCCGGGGACGGTGACGTCGGGCTCGCGCAGGTACACCGGCGTGTCCGCGGCCAGGGGCGTGCCGGAGGCGAGCCGGTCGGCGGCGAGCACCCCGAGCCTCCCGGCCGGGATGGTGACGGCGGTGTGCCGGGGCCAGTCGACGAGGTCGGGACGGGAGGCGCGCAGCACGTCGTCCAGGTCCGCCGGCCTGGCGAGACCCGGGCCGGCGACGCGGACGCCGTCGGCGTCGTAGGCGCTCCACGCGACCTCGCGACGGCGGGCGTCGGTGAGGACGACGAGGGGGCCCTGCTCGCCGGCGGCCACGGCGTCGTGGCTGACGAGCGGCAGGAACGGGACGTCGCGGGCAGCGGCGAAGGTGCGGGCGGCCGCGATGCCGACGCGCAGGCCGGTGAACGGTCCGGGGCCCATGCCGGCGACGACTGCCGTGACGTCGGCGGGCGTGATGCCGGCGGCGCGCAGGGCCTCGTCGAGGAACGGGCCGATCACCTCGGCGTGACGACGGGTGTCCTCGGTCTCGCGTTCGGCCAGGACCCGACGGGTCGACGGGTCGACGACGGCGACCGAGGTCCCGGCAGAGGTGTCGATCGCGAGCAGCACCCGTCCATCGTAGGCGCGCACCGGCGCCCGCCCTACGCTGACGGGATGGACCGCGATGCCTTGCTCGAGCACGTCCGGACACTCCGCGGATCGGCACGGTCGCCGCTCGTCGTCGGGGTGTCCGGCCACTGCGGGTCCGGCAAGTCGACCCTTGCCCGTGCGCTCGTCGACGCGCTGCCCGGGGCGGTCCGGATCCGGGGTGACGACTTCCTCGATCCGACCCGTTCTCACCGGCGGTCGACGGACTGGGACGGGGTCGAGCGCCTGCGGCTCGCTGCCGAGGTCCTCGAGCCGCACCGCGCCGGTCGGGCGAGCACGTTCCGCCGGTTCGACTGGTCCGCCCACACGCTCGGAGCACCGGAGCCGTTGCCGACCACCGACCTGCTCGTCGTCGACCTGATCGGGCTCTTCCACCCGGAGGTCCGGGGGCTCCTGGACCTGGCGGTCTGGTGCGACGTCGACCTCGACGAGGCAGCCCGGCGAGGGATCGCTCGGGACCGCGAACTCGGACGCTCGCATGACGACCTGTGGCGCGACGTCTGGATCCCGAACGACCGCGACTTCGCCGAGCGTTTCGCCCCGCGGGAGTCCGCAGACACCCGGTACCGCTCGCGGATTCGACGGTCGGACATCCGCATGCCCGGAGACGGGTGAACCCGCCGTGACCCGAGGGACTACGACGGCTTCCAGAACCCGAGCAGCCGTTCGACTGCGGGACTGTGCATCGACAGTAGCGTGCCTGGGTGATCCCGCCTCCGACGCTCTGACACGGTGGAGCGACCGCCAGCGTGGTTCGCGCTGAGCGACCGCACTCGGGCCGCCGGCCACGAGGACTGTCGCTCAGCGCGAACCTCAGCCCGAGACCGCTCACGACCCACCGCTCACAACCGCGGGTCGACCGCCTCCGACTCCATCGCCAGCACCCCGAACACGGCCTGGTGCACGCGCCACAGCGGCTCCCCCTCGACGAAGCGCTCGAGCGACTCCAGCCCGAGGGCGTACTCGCGGAGCGCCATCGACCGCTTGTGCCCGAGGTCCCGGTCCTTCAGGCGCGCCAGGTTGCCCGGCTCGGTGTACTCCGGCCCGTAGATGATCCGCAGGTACTCCCGCCCGCGGACCTTCACCCCCGGCTGCACCAGTCCCTTCGGCCCGCGGGTCAGGTTCGACTCGGGCTTCACGACGGCACCCTCGCCCCCGGCGCCGGTGAGGTCCTGCCACCACTCGGCCCCGGCCGCACGGCTCGTCTCGTCCCGCACGTCCACGAGCAGCGACCGGGTCGCCCGCACCACATCGGGCGCGGCGGCGGCCAGTCGGTCGGCGACCGTCATGTGCCAGCCGTGCGGCCGGTCCGCGAACGTCCGTCCCCGGGCTGCCAAGACCTGGAACGGCGCGAACCGCACGTCGTCGAGGCCCGTCGCGGGGTCGGCGTACCGGCGGTAGGACTCGGTGTAGGCGGTGGCGTCCACCGCGCGCTGCTGGGTCCGGGCCAGCAGGTCGGTGACGTCGATGCCGCGGTCACGTGCTGCGGCGAGCGCGGCGAGGGCGTCCGGGAACGCTCCGCCGGCAGCGGCTCCGACCTCGGCGTACCAGTCGCGGATCATGCCCTCGGCCTTGACCGCCCACGGCAGCACCTCGCCGTCGAGTAGCACCCAGTCGGTGTCCAGCTCGTCCCAGAGGCCGGCCGCCTCGACCGCTGCCTCGAGCCGCCCGAGGAAGGTCCGGGTGTCGGCGGCGTCGAAGAACGCCCGGCCCGTGCGGGTCGTCACGACGCCGTTCCAGTCCGCCGGTGCACCGAAGCGGTCCGGGTCGCGTGCGAGCAGCACGGTGCCGCGGGAGCCCATGTGCTTCTCCTCCATCCGCACGTGGTCGACGCCCTGGCCTCGGTAGTACGCGAACGCCTCGTCCGGGTGCTCCAGGTGGTCGGGTTGCGCCGAGGTCGCGACCGGGCTCATCGTCGGCGGCAGGTACGGCAGCCAGCGCGGGTCGACGGCGAACCGGCTCATCACCTCGAGGGCGCCGGCCGCGTTCTCGGCACGGATGCCGATCCGACCGTGGTGCCGGGTCTCGACGATCTGTTTGCCGGTGACGTCCTCGATCGGGAGCAGGCCGGGGACGCGGCGCGGTGCGGCGGGGCCGGCCACGGGCCTCCCGGCCGGACTGGAGGCACGCCCCGCGTCCGCACCGGCGGCAGCGGTCGTCGACGTGCCCGGTCCGCGCAGCGGCTCGAGCGGCTTGGCGGCGGCGTAGTGGACCCGTTCGGCGGGGACCTGGACGACCTCGCGCTCGGGGTAGCGGAGCGCGGAGAGCTTGCCGCCGAACACGCACCCGGTGTCGAGGCACATCGTGCCGTTGATCCACTCGGCGTCGACCGTCGGCGTGTGGCCGTAGAGGACCGTCGCCTTCCCGCGGTAGGCGTCCGCCCACGGCAGGCGGACGGGCAGGCCGTACTCGTCGCTCTCCCCGGTGGTGTCGCCGTAGAGCGCGAAGGACCGCACCCGGCCGGAGGCCCGGCCCTGGTACTGCTCCTTCAGCCCGGCGTGCGCGACGACGAGCCGGCCGTCGTCGAGCACCAGGTGCCCGACGAGTGCGCGGCAGAACTCGCGGACCTCGTCGCGGAAGGTGTCCAGTTCGGCGGCGAGCTGGGCGAGGGTCTCGGCGAGCCCGTGCGACGTCTGCACCTTGCGGCCGTCGAGCGCACGGACGAGCTTGTCCTCGTGGTTGCCCGGGACGGCGAGGGCGTGGCCGTTCCGCACCATGCCCATCACGAGCCGCAGGACCCCCGGGGAGTCCGGGCCGCGGTCGACCAGGTCGCCGAGGAAGAGCGCCTGGCGGTCCTCCGGGTGCACGGCGTCGACGGGGCGGCCGAGGTCGTCGCGGACCAGGGTCCAGCCGAGGCAGCCGAGGAGCGTCTCGAGCTCGGAGCGACAACCGTGCACGTCCCCGATCACGTCGAAGGGACCGTGCTCGCCGGTGCGGTCGTTGAGCAGGGGCTCGCGGACGATGGTGGCGGCGGCGATCTCGTCCTCGCCGTGCAGCACGTGGACGCGGCGGAACCCCTCCTTGCCCAGGGCCTTGAGCCCGCGGCGGAGCTGCCCCTGCTGGCGTCGGATGACCTCGGGGCCGAAGTCCCGGCCGGTGCGGGCGGCGTTCCGGGCGATGCAGACCGACTCGGGGACGTCGAGGACGATCGCGACCGGCAGCACGTCGTGCTCGCGGGCGAGCTGCACGAAGTCGCGACGGGCCTCGGCCTGCACGTTCGTCGCGTCGACGACGGTGAGCAGTCCGGCCCGCAGGCGCTGGGCGGCGACGTGCTTCAGGGCCTCGAAGGCGGCGGGGGTCGCGGCCTGGTCGTCCTCGTCGTTCGAGACGAGGCCCCGGAAGAAGTCACTGGACAGGGTCTCGAAGCGGCCGAAGTGCTGCGCGGCGAACGTGGACTTGCCGGAACCACTCGTGCCGACGAGCAGCACCAGGGACATGGTGGGGACGGTCAGGGCGGTCATGCGGCGGTGCCTCCGGTCGTCGGGCTGGTCGTCGTCTGGCTGGTCGTCGTCTGGCTGGTGGTCGTCGCGCTGGTGGTCGTCGGGCCGCCGGTCGTGTGGCGGCGGAACAGTGCGAGCTGGGTGGGTGGGCCGACCTCGGGGTCGTCGTCGCCGACGGGTCGGTGCTCGACGGTGTAGCCGTGTCGGTCGCCGACGCCCTGCGCCCACGTGCGGAACTCGTCGCGGGTCCACTCGAACCGGTGGTCCGGGTGCCGGAACCGACCGGCCGCCAGCGAGGCGAAGCGGACGTTGTGCTCGGCGTTCGGGGTGGTCACGACGACGGCGGCGGGCCGGGCGGCCTGGAACACCGAGGCCTCGAGTGCCGGCAGCCGCTCGGGGTCGACGTGTTCGACGACCTCCATCAGGACCACCGCGTCGAGGCCGGCGATCCGGTCGTCGGAGTACGTGGCCGAGGACTGCAGCAGCCGCACGCGGGCACGCTGCTCGTCACTGACGTCGTCGAGGCGCAGGCGCCGCTCGGCCCGTGCGAGTTCGCGGGGTGCGACGTCGGTGCCGATGATCGTCGTGAAGGAGCGGTCGGCGAACAGGTGCCGCAGCAGCGCACCTTCACCGCAGCCGACGTCGGCGACCGTGTGGGCCCGGACGTCGGCGAGCGCCATCAGGACGGCCTCGGCGCGGCGGCGGTACAGCGGTGTCTCGGGCCGATCCGTCGCCCCGTCGTCGTCCGCCGGCGCCTCGTCGACGGGCGCGTCCACCGAACCACTGTCCCCGGCCGTGCCGTCGAGCCCGAGCAGCCGTCCGGTCGCGTCGTCGACGAGGGACCGCTGGTGCGCGAGCGACCGGGTCGTGATGAGCTCGCGGAGCGGGTGCTCGGCCAGCCACCCCTCGCCGCGACGGAGCAGCATGCCGACCTCGTCGTCGCCGACCCAGTAGTGCTTGGCGTCGTCGAGCACCGGCAGCAGCACGGTGAGCTGGCGGAGCGCGTCGGCCAGCCGGACCCGGCCACGCAACCGCAGCCCGACGGTGGCGGCGTCGCCCCACTCCGGACGGGTGTCGTCGAGCGGCCGGCGGGTCTCTTCGACGTCCCAGCCGAGCGGCGCGAACAGCCGGGTGGCGAGGCCCACCCCGTGCTCGTCGACCTCGCTGGGCACGCTGGTCAGGCCGAGTTCGAGGTCCATCGGCTCGGCGGCGCGCTCCGGCCGCGAGGTGCTGCGTCCGCCCATCGCGCTGCGGAACACCTGCCCGATCGCCAACGCGAGCATCGAGGTCGACGCGTACGGACGGTCGTTGACGTAGCGGGACAGCGCCTGCGCGTCGGCGCCGTACCGCTTGCTGCGGGCGAGGGCGATGGCGTCCACCTCGAGCAGCAGGGCGGCGGTGCACTCGTCGGGGGTGTCCGCGGGGTAGAAGACGTGTGCCGTGCCGACGCTGAGGTCGAAGGACTGGGCCCGCCCGGGGTGCTTGTGCAGCAGGTGGGAGAGGTCCGGGGCCGCGTCGCCGCGGGTGGTGATGGTCACGAGCATGCGCGTGGCCTCCGATCGTCGTGGTCCGGCATCGCTGCCGCCCGGCGGGTCCGAGGCCGGAGAGCGAGCCTAGTACGACGGGACGGCGCACAGGCAACGTCAGCAGACTGGGACGTCGACCGTCCCGCCGGACCCGGCGCCGGTCCCCCGACAGGAGGCCCGTGATGGTCGTGTACGACAGCCGCCCGATCCGACGTGCCCGGCAACTCGTCGGGGACGTCCTGGTGCTGGTCGGCATCGTCCTGGCGGTGGTCGTCGGCCGCGACGTCGCGGGGTCGATCGCCCGGCTCGCGACGATCGGCACCCGGGTGCAGTCCGAGGGGACCGCGTTCCAGCAGCAGCTCTCCGCCACCGCACGCGCACTGTCGCGGATCCCGCTCGCCGGGGACACCGTCAGCAGCCCGCTCCGGAAGGCCAGCGAGCACGCGGGCGCCGTCGCCGCCGCCGGCGCTCAACAGCACGACACGGCCCTGCACCTCGCGCACCTGGTTGGCGGCGGGCTGACCGTCGTCGTCATCGCCCTGCTGCTGCTGGTGTGGGTCCGGACCCGTGGGCGCTTCGTCCGGGTCGCGAGTGCCACCAGCCGCGTCGACCGGTCGCCGGACGGAGCCGAACTCCTCGCGCTGCGGGCCCTCGTCGGTCGGGACGCCGTCGTCGCCCTCGGGCCCGGTGTGGTGGACCGGTGGCGCGGGCGGGACCCGCAGACGGTCGCGGCGCTGGCGGACCTCGAGCGGCGGAGCTGCGGCCTGCGGACCCGGGCGGGCCGCGACTGACCGGCACCGGTCACCGTTCGTGGCCGGATCGTCACCGCCGGGTCCTGGTCCGCGCCGCTCGCTTGGCGGTACCGTCACCGCATGGACGCCGTGTGGGCCGCAGCATCGTGTGCGCTGGAGAACGTGCCGTGCAACGACGGCGGCGGTGGCGCCCTGGACGCGACCGGCCTGTTCGTCACCGTCGTGGTCGTCGTGGCCGTCCTCGTGCTGTTCGGTGTGCTCCTGCTCGGACGCTCCCGCCGCTGACGTCCGCACCCCGCCGGTCCAGGGCGCTCCGGGCGCGCACGACGAGGTCGAGGACGCCTGCCTCGAGTTCGGGTCACGCGACAGGCGTCCTCGCGCTACGACGCCGTCGGGTACGACGTTGGCGCACGACGATGTCCGACCCGGTAGTGGGGGGACGGGCGACCGCGGCCAGGGTCCGCGGTGTAGCGCGGGCGACGCTACGCTTCCCGGTTCCACCGGCCAAGCGTTCCGGATCGGGTTGTCCGATCTCCGCGGAGAGCGGGACGGGAGGCCCACCCGACGTCCGCCACGCGGGCCCGGTGATCCGGGCCTCCCGTCCAGGACGACGAGCGTCAGCCGACGGTCAGAGCGTGGCGTCCTGCCACCGCGGCCCGGTCCCGGTCACGACGACCCGGCGCGGTTCGTCCGGCACCTCGTCCGGATCGACGTCGTCGTCCGCGCCCCCGCCACCGGTCGGCCGGGTGATCTCGACGTCCAGGACACTGTCACCGACCCCGTCGACCATGCCGCGGCCCCACTCGACGACGACGATCGAGCCGTCCCAGTCGAGGTCCAGGTCGTCGAGCTCGACCGGGTCGGACAACCGGTACGCGTCCACGTGCACCAGGTCCGGACCAGCCGTCGTCGGGTGCGTCCGAGCGAGCACGAACGTCGGGCTGGACACCTGCCCGCGAGCGCCGAGCGCTGCACCGAGTCCCCGGGTCATCGTGGTCTTGCCGGCGCCCAGGGGCCCGGTGAGGACGACCAGGTCCCCGGCCCGCAGCACGGCGGCGATCCGGGCACCGAGCGCGCCCATCTCGTCCGTCGTGGCGACCGTGGTGTCGAGGAGGACGGTCACGACCGCTCGCCCCGCAGGTACTCCCCCACGCGGCCCTCGCCGGAGTGCCCCTCGTACACGCGCGGGACCCGGCTGCCGATCCGGCAGACGATCTCCTCGCCGATGGTGTCGAGTGCCCGGCCCCACTCGAGGACCGTGGACTCGCCGTCCTCACCGGTGCCGAACAGCGTCACGGTGTCACCGACCCGGACGTCGTCGTCGCCGACGTCGACCAGGAACTGGTCCATCGCGACGCGGCCGGCGATCGGGTACCGGGTGTCGTCGATCGCGACCTCGACGCGCCCCTGGGCGGCACGGGGGACGCCGTCCGCGTAGCCGACGGGCACGAGCGCCAGGGTCGTCTCGGTGTCGGTGCGGTACGTGTAGTCGTAGGAGACGCCGGTGCCGACCGGGACGCGCTTCGTCTTCGCGACGGAGGCGGAGAGCGTCATCACGGGCGTCAGGCCGAGGTCGGCGGCGGAGACCCCGTCGGCACCGGGGATGCCGAACAGGTTGGCGCCCATCCGGACCATGTCCTTCCGGAACTCCTTGCGCTCCAGGCCGGCGAGCGACGCGGCGACGTGCTCCCACCGGATGTCGAGCCCCAGGTCCTCGGCCTGCTCGACCATGGCGTCGAAGTGCGCCACGGCGGCGGAGTCGTCGGCGTCCGAGGACTCCGCCAGGTGCGTGTACGCGGCGACGACCTCGATGCGGCCGTCGCGCTGGGCGTCGCGCGCCAGTTCGACGAGTGCGGTCCAGTCCTCGGCGGTCGCGCCGTCGCGGTGCAGGCCGCTGTCGACGCCCAGGTGCACGCGCGCCGGACGCTGGTCGACCGCGTCGACGATGCGGCGGAGCTCCGCGACGTTGGAGACACCGAGGTCGACGGCCGAGTCGATGGCGTCGCGGAAGTCGAGCCCCGGGTCGTGCTGCCAGGTGAACAGGTGGACGTCCTCGCCGACGCCGATGGCGCGCAGCCGCAGCGCCGCGGGCACCGTCAGCACACCGATCCACCGGATGCCGGCGTCGACCGCGGTCAGGGCGATGGGTTCGAGGCCGTGCCCGTAGGCGTCGGCCTTCATGATCGCCATCACCTCGACCGGCTGCATCCACGACCGGACCAGGTCGAGGTTGGCGCGGTAGGCGTCCAGGTCGATGACCGCCCGGCGCAGTCCTGCGCTCACGTCGTCCTCCGTTCGACGCTGCGGCCGACCCGGGCGACCACCTCGTAGTTGATGGTGCCGATCGCGGCGGCCCAGTCCTCCACCGCGGGGTCGCCGTTCGCCGGGTCGCCCCAGAGCACGACCTCGTCCCCGATCGCGACGTCCGCGTCCCCGATGTCGATGTGCATCGCGTTCATGGCCACCCGCCCGACGACCGGGAACCGTCGGTCCCCGATCCGCACCGAGACGTGGTTGCCGTACGCCCGGTCGAAGCCGTCGGCGTACCCGAGCCCGATCACCGCGAGCCGGGTGTCCTGCTCGGCACGCCAGGTGTACCCGTACGAGACGCCGTCACCCGCGGGCACCGCGACCGTCCGCAGCACCGCGGCGGTCACCCGCATCGCGGGCCGCAGGCCGAGGTCGGCCGAGGTCCGGTCCGGGAACGGGCTGAGTCCGTACAGCGCCAGACCCACCCGGGCCAGGTCGCGGCGGGTCTCCGGCAGCGCCAGGCTGCCCGCGCTGGCGGCGAGGTGCACGACGTCGGGGCGGATGCCGACCGCTGCCAGGCCGTCGATCGCCCGCTGCAGTGCGGCGTCCTGGTCGAGGTCGTCCGAGCGTGAGGCGTTCGACAGATGGGACATCAGCCCCTCGATGCGGGTGCGGTCGCCGTTCCGGGTCAGGGCCGCGGCCGTCGCGAAGAGCTCGGGCCACTCGGACTCGACCGCTCCGTTGCGGCTGAGGCCGGTGTCCACGACCAGGTGCACCTCCGGCACGTCGGCGTCGGCCGCGGTGGAGAGCTGCTCGACGCTGGAGACCGCCGGGGTGATGCCGTACCGGGCCGCACGGCGGAAGTCCTCGTCGGGGGCGTGCAGCCACGCCAGGATCCGGACGCCCTCGTCGATGCCGGCCTCACGGAGCGCGACCGCCTCGTCGAGGTCCGCGACCCCGAGCCAGTCCGCGCCGGCGTCCACCAGGGCCCGGGCGACCTCGACGGCACCGTGCCCGTACGCGTCGGCCTTCACCACCGCGACGACGCCGGACGGAGCCACCTGTTCCGCGACCGTGGCGTAGTTGGCGATCAACGCCTCCCGGTCGACGGTCACCCCCGTGAACGCGCTCACGCGATCGGTCCTTCCGTTGCGGGCCGCTCCCGGCCCTCGATGACGACGAACGCCGTCGCGATCCCGCCGTCGTGCGACAGCGAGAGGTGCACGTGCCCGACGCCGCGCTCGTCGGCGACCCGCTGCGCACCCTGGTGCAGGGTGAGCGACGGGTTCCGCTGGTCGTCCGCGACGACCTCGAGTTCCCGCCAGCTCAGGCCGGCGCTCGACCCGAAGGCCTTGATCAGGGCCTCCTTCGCAGCGAACCGGGCGGCGAGCGACGCCACCGGGCGCGGCTCACCGTCCCGCAGCTGCTCGGCGTCGGTGAACAGCCGCGACCGCATCGCGGGGGTCCGTGTCAGGACCCGCTCGAACCGTTCCAGGTCGACCACGTCGACCCCGATGCCGATGATCACGTCCGCTTACTCGACGGTGACCGACTTCGCGAGGTTGCGCGGCTGGTCCACGTCGAGGCCCTTGGCCGCGGCGAGCTCCATGCCGAACATGTGCAGCGGCGCCACGGCGAGCAGCGGCTCGAACAGCGGCGTCGCGAGCGGGATCCGCAGGACCTCGTCGGCGAAGGGCAGCACGGCGGCGTCGCCCTCTTCCGCGATGGCGATCACCCGGGCACCGCGGGCGCGGATCTCCTGGATGTTCGAGACGACCTTCGGGTGCAGCGACCGGGCGTCACGCGGCGACGGGACGATGACGAAGACGATCTGGCCGGGCTCGATGAGCGCGATCGGACCGTGCTTCAGCTCACCGGCGGCGAAGCCCTCGGCGTGGATGTAGGCGAGCTCCTTGAGCTTCAGCGCGCCCTCGAGTGCGATCGGGTACCCGACGTGTCGGCCGAGGAACAGGACACTGCGGGTGTCCGCCATCCACTTGGCCAGCTCGGCGACCCCGGAGGCGTCCTCGATGGTCTGCTGCAGCTTCTCCGGCAGCCCCTCGAGCTCGGCGACCTGGGCGGCGATCTGCTCCGCCGTCAGCGTGCCGCGGAGCGTGGCGAGGTGCAGCCCGAGCAGGTAGAGCGCGACGCCCTGCGCCAGGAACGCCTTCGTCGACGCGACCGCGACCTCGGGGCCGGCGTGCGTGTAGATCACGGCGTCGGACTCGCGCGGGATCGTCGCACCCTGGGTGTTGCAGATCGAGAGGACCTGGGCGCCCTGCTCGCGGGCGTACTTGACCGCCATCAGCGTGTCCATCGTCTCGCCGGACTGGCTGATCGAGACGACCAGGGTGCGCTCGTCCAGGACGGGGTCCCGGTAGCGGAACTCGTGGGCCAGCTCGACCTCGACGGGGACGCGGGCCCACTGCTCGATCGCGTACTTGCCGAGCATGCCGGCGTAGGCCGCGGTGCCGCACGCGATGACGATGACGCGGTCGACCTGCTGCAGGCGCTCGGCGATCGGCTCGAGGTCGGTCAGCGTGACCGCACCCTCGTGCACGCGGCCGAGGACCGTGTTGCGGACCGCCTCCGGCTCCTCGCTGATCTCCTTCGCCATGAACGAGGACCAGCCGCCCTTGTCGGCGGCCGAGGCGTCCCAGTTCACCTCGAACTCGTTGCGGTCGGCGGGGGTGCCGTCGAAGTGGATGACGTCGACGCCGTCGGGACGGATCGTGGCGATCTCGTCCTGGCCGATCGACAGGGCGCGCTGCGTGTACGCGACGAACGCGGCGACGTCGGAGCCCATGAAGTTCTCGCCGTCGCCGAGACCCACCACGAGCGGCGAGTTGCGACGGGCACCGACGACGACACCGGGCTGGTCGGAGTGCACGACGAGGAGCGTGAAGGCGCCGTCGAGTCGGGCGACCGTGCGCCGCATCGCCTCGGTCAGGTCGTGGGTCTGGCGGAACTCGCGCGCGACCAGGTGCGCGGCGACCTCGGAGTCGGTCTCGCTGTGGAAGACGACGCCCTCGGCGAGCAGTTCGTCCTTCAGCGGGGCGAAGTTCTCGATGATGCCGTTGTGGATCAGCGCGAGCTTGCCGTCGTCCGCCAGGTGCGGGTGTGCGTTCTCGTCGGTCGGGCCGCCGTGCGTCGCCCAGCGGGTGTGGCCGATGCCGGTGCCGCCGTCCGCGATCGGGTTGGTGTCGAGCTCGTCGATGAGCATCTGGAGCTTGCCGGCCTTCTTCGCCGAGGTCAGGTCTCCGGCCGGATCGACGACGGCGATGCCGGCCGAGTCGTAGCCGCGGTACTCGAGGCGACGCAGGCCTCCGAGGAGGACGTCCGTGCTGCTGTTGCTGCCGACGTATCCGACGATTCCACACATGGGATCGATCCTACGGGCAGCGCGGGGAGCACCCTGCGAACCGCACGGCGGGTGGGGATAGCCTCCGGGCATGGGACGCTTCGACGACATCGAGATCACCACCATCAAGGGCGAGACCACCACGTTCGGCAGCTTCGGTGACAAGGCGGTGCTCGTGGTGAACGTCGCCTCGCGCTGCGGCCTCGCCCCGCAGTACGAACAGCTCGAGGAACTGCAGCGCACGTACGGCCCGCGGGGGTTCACCGTGCTCGGCTTCCCGAGCAACCAGTTCCTGCAGGAGCTCGGCTCGTCCGAGGCCATCGAGGAGTACTGCTCCACCACGTGGGGCGTCAGCTTCCCGATGTCCGAGAAGGTCAAGGTGAACGGCCGCTCGGCGCACCCGCTCTACCGCGAGCTCACACAGGCCCCGGACGCCTCGGGCAAGGCCGGACGCGTCATCTGGAACTTCGAGAAGTTCCTGGTCGCCCCCGACGGCACCGTCACGCGCTTCCGCCCGACGGTCAAGCCGGACGCCCCCGAGGTCGTCGCCGCCATCGAGGCGGCCCTCCCCGCCTGATCGGCGGGTGCACCCGCTGACGGACAGGAGGCCCGTCCACCGCAGCCGACGTCGCTGACCGGTGGCGGGCCTCCCGGCTGGGTACGCTCGATCCCATGCCGATCCCGGAGACGACCGTCGCGCACCCCACCCCCTTCGTGGAGATCCCGCGGGACGAGTGGTCGCAGCTCGCGCCGAAGGAACACCTCTCGCTCACCGAGACCGAGATCGTGCAGCTGCGGGGGCTCGGTGACCGGCTCGACCTGACCGAGGTGCAGGACGTGTACCTGCCGCTCTCCCGGCTGCTGACGCTGTACGCGGCCGGCGCGCGGGACCTGCACGCGGAGACCAGCCGCTTCCTCGGCGAACGCGCCCGACGGACGCCGTTCGTGATCGGTGTCGCCGGGTCGGTCGCCGTCGGCAAGAGCACCGTCGCGCGCCTGCTGCGCGAACTGACGAAGCGGTGGCCGGACACCCCGCGGGTCGAACTCGTGACCACCGACGGGTTCCTGTACCCGAACGCCGAGCTCGAGCGCCGCGGGATCATGGACCGCAAGGGCTTCCCGGAGTCGTACGACCGCCGGTCCCTGCTGCGCTTCGTCAGCCAGGTGAAGAGCGGCGCGACCGAGGTCCGGGCGCCGTACTACTCGCACCTGGTCTACGACATCGTGCCGGACGCCGAGATCGTGGTGCGGCAGCCGGACATCCTCATCGTCGAGGGGCTCAACGTGCTGGCGCCGCCGGTGCACGGCCGGCTCGCGCTGTCCGACCTGTTCGACTTCACGATCTACGTCGACGCGAAGACGAAGGACATCGAGTCCTGGTACGTCGACCGGTTCCTGGCGCTGCAGGAGCAGGCGTTCTCGAGCCCCGACTCGTTCTTCCACCGCTTCGCCGCACTGTCCCGCGAGGACGCGGTGGCCACGGCGACCGGGGTGTGGCGCGCGATCAACGAACCGAACCTGCTCGAGAACGTGCTGCCGACGCGCTCGCGGGCGACGCTCGTGCTCAAGAAGGCCGCCGACCACAAGGTGACGAGCGTCCTGCTCCGCAAGATCTGACCGGCGGGGTCCTCCCCCGGATCGGTTCGGAGTGGCGTCGCACGACAGGAACCCGCTCGAACCACGGACGTCCGTGGTTCTGTGTGTTATTAACATATACGACCCCACGACACGAAACCA
>NZ_JARUXD010000032.1:0-37924 GCF_030433875.1 Curtobacterium sp. PsM8
GGCCTCCAGTCCGGCCGGGAGGCCCGCCCCCCCCCCGTCAGGAGGGCGCCGGCCCCGAGCCCGTGCGGTGGCGCCCCCCCGGCGCGCGGGGGGCGGCGGGCCGGCCCCCCCCCCCCCCCCGCCGGCCCCCCCCCCGGACCTGCAGGATGGGATCGGTCACTGTTTGAGCGAGACCTTGAGGTAGTTCGGGTACGCCGGGAAGTCGGCGATCTGGAAGTTGTCGACGTCCGAACCGGCCAGGAACGACTGCTTCGCGTACATCAGCGGGACGACCGGGGCGTCGGCCATGATCGTCTTGTCTGCCTGCGCCCAGGTCTTCTGCGCCTCGGACTGGTCGACCGTGGCGCTGGCCTTCGCGATGAGGGCGTCCACCTCCGGGTTGCTGTACTTCGAGACGTTGTAGCCACCGCCACCGATCTGCGACGAGTCGTAGAGGGGCTGCAGGTTGGCGTTCGCGCTCGGGAAGTCCGGCTGCCAGCTGGACAGCGACAGGTCGAAGTCGGTGCCGTTCGTGGTGGCCTGCGTGAACGAGTCGTAGTCGAGGGGCTTCAGCGTGACCGTGATGCCGGCGCGCTTGAGACCGGCCTGCAGCGCCTGCGCCTGCGCGAGGTAGGTCGGGTCGTTCTGCGTGACGAGCGTCAGCTTGAGGTTCGACACCCCGGCCTGCTTCAGCAGCGACTTCGCCTTGTCGACGTCACCCGTGGCGCTCGTCTTGTAGAGGTCGTAGTCCTGGCGACCGGCGATGCCCGGCGTGATGAGCGTCGAGGCGTAGGTGCCGGCGAGGGCTCCACCCGCGGCGATGCGGAACGACTTGCGGTCGACCGCGTACTGCAGGGCCTGGCGGACCTTGAGGTCCTTCAGTTCGCCACGCTGCGTGTTGATCGCCATGTAGCTGATCGGGCCGGCCTTCGACGTGGCGAGGCGGTCCTGCGCGGACGGGTTGCTCCGGACCTGGTTGAGCTCGGCGGCACCGAGGTAGATCGCGCCGAAGGAGCTCTTCGCGTCACCGTTGTCCGCGATCAGCGTCTGCGTCACCGTGGACGGGTCCTGGCTCTCCTTGAAGACGATCTTCGAGGGGCCGGCGGTGCGCACCTCGTCCGTCTTCGCGGACCAGGCCTTGTTGCGGACCAGGGTGACCTGCGAGCCCTGCTGGTTCGACTGCACCTGGTACGGGCCGGACGCCACCGGCTTGAGGTCGTAGGCGCCGGTGTCGGTGCCCTGGCCCTCGGGGACCGGGGTGAACGCCGGCATCGACGCGAGCCACGGCCAGTCGCCGTACGCGTCGTTGAGCTTGAAGACGATGGTCTTGTCGTTCGGGGTCTCGATGCTGTCGAGGCTCTTGCCCTCGAACGGCCCCTTGTAGTCGCTGCCGCCCACCAGGAGGGACTTGTGGTAGCTGAGACCGCCGGAGAGGGTCGGCGCGAACGAGCGCTCGATCCCCCACTTGATGTCCTTCGTGGTGATCGGCGTGCCGTCCTGGAACTCGACGCCGTCCTTCAGCGTGTAGGTCCAGGTCTTGCCGTCGTCGCTCGCGACACCGGTGTTCGTGGCGAGGTCCGGGACGACCTTCGCGGTCTTGCCCGGCTCGACGTCCCACGTGGTGAGGCGACGGGCGACGAGGCCCATCGAGGTGATGCCGAGGCTCTGGCTCGTCGCGGGGTCCAGGTGGAACGTGGTCTGCGACGTGAGGATGTTGAGCGTGCCGCCCTTGTCCGTCCCGCCGCTGGCGTCGTCGGAAGCGTTGCCGCCCGAGCAGCCCGTGAGGACCAGGGCCGCTGCGGCGGCGACGGCCGCGGTGATGGTCAGGCGCTTCGGACGTCTCATGACGACGGGTCTCCTTGTTCGGGGGTGCCGGGTGGGCGGCGTCCATCCTGGCACCGCGCCCGGATCCGTTCCGAATCCCGCGCGTGCGGGACGACGCACAACGAAACACTCCAAGTCGTCGGCGTCGCCCGCCATTCCCGAACGGCGGTCGCGATCTGGAGACCGTCGGGTCTTGCGGACACGGCCTAGCGGTCGAAGAAGTCGCTGATCCCCGGCCACTGGAAGCCCTCGCCGAGGTTCCCGACCTGTTCGCCGAGGCCCCCGAGCGCCTGCTCCCCCTGCGCTGCCACGCCCTCGACACTGCCGCCGAGGTCACCGAGGCCGCCACCCACCGTGTCGCCGAGGCCGGCCGCGACGCCCTCGAAGTCCACGCCGAGGTCCGCCGCCTGCGCGAGCACCGGTCCCGCGGCTGCGCTCAGGACTGCGCCGCCGGCGACCGCGACCGCGAGGCCGCCGACCGCCAGGGCACCACCGCCGATCGCGGCGCCGCCGAGCACCTTGCGCATGGTCCCCGGACGGCTCGTCTCGCCACGTGTCGCAGTCCGGGCGAGACCTGCCGCGGAGGCATCGGTCCCCTGGTCGTGCTGCGGCAGTTCCGCGTTGAGCCGCTGCAGGACCTGCTGGCGCTGCCCCGGGGTGAGTTGGGCGAAGGCGTCGTGGTGGGCCTGCTCGAGGCGCTCGGGGTCGGCGGTCTTCAGCAGGTAGTCGTACTTCGCGATCGCGACGCGGTCGGCCTCGCCCGGTGCGCCGGGACGGGCCTGGTGGTTACCGACCGGGGGCTGCTGCTGGCGTCCGTGCGGCGACGGCGCGGACCACTGCCTACTGACGGGCTGCTGGCCGGAGCGCTTCTGGAGTTGCTTGTCGATGACCTTCGAGGCCATGCCGAGGATGCGGTTCAGGTTCGCCATGCCTTACCTTTGCGTCCACACATGGACAGCCCCGGCGACGACCCGGTGGAACGGCGGTGCAGTCCCCCGACATCTCCTGTGAAGTGCAGCTCGCGGGTCCCCGGAGACCTTCTGGAATACGTGTATCACGCCGGTAGGCTGGCCGTCGAGCGCGCGACCGCCGGACCGCGCTCAGGGCGAACGAGTGAAGCCCGGGACTGCAGGAACAGTCCCGGGCTTCGGTTCGCTCTCCGAGTGGAGGGCCAGGGGAAGACACCGTTCCCCGAGTTCAGCACTCGGGAAGCAGTGTAGCCGAGCTCGCTCGGCGGCACACCCCTGGCCTGACGCTCCTCGTGTCCGCCGGCGATGACACCAGGAGGTACTCGATGTCGCACGACGACGAGCGCCGGCCCAGGCGTCAGGTCCCGTGGCTGGGGATCGCGAGCTTGCTCGTGACCCTCGCACGGTTCCTGCACGACCTGAGCCGCAAGGGCCAGTGACGAGGGCGCCCCGCACCGCTTCCAGCGGCGCGGGGCGCTCCCGTCGTGCGGGGTCAGCCGAGCACGCGGTCCAGGAAGGGGTTGCGGAAGCGCCCCTCCGGGTCGAGGTCCCGCGCCAGCGCCGAGAACGCCCCGAGCTGCGGGTAGACCTGGTGCAGCCGCTCCCGGCTCGCCGCCGCGACCTTGCCCCAGTGCGGCCGAGGCCCGAACGGCGCGAGGGCGTTCTCGATGAGGGGCAGCGCGACCGCGACGTCCTCGTTCTGACGGCGGAACGTGAAGTGGAACGCGACCGAGTCCCGCCCGGAGCTCGGTGCGAGCCAGGCGTCGTCGGCGGCGATGCGACGGATCTCGGACACGAAGAGCACCGGGGCGATGGCGTCCCCGATCCCCCGGAGCGCCTGGATCGCGGGCACGGCGTTGCTCGCGTCGATCATGTACTCGGCCTGGATCTCCTCGCCCGCCGAGGGCGTGAACGACGACCGGAAGTGCGGCAGTCGCTCGTGCCAGGGGCCGGGCACGCCGCCCTGTTCGGTCACACCGGCGGTCTCGCTGCCGGGCACCGGGTGGATCGGTTCGGCACCGGCCACGGCACCGAGGGCGGCGAGGTCGATGACGGCGTCGTCGCGGTCCTCGCGCCGCTTGGTCCAGATCTGCCGGATGCCGTCGTCGGTGTAGCCGGTGAACATGCTGACGCTGTAGCCGGCGGACATGATCGACTCGAACTGCGCGTCGACGACGTCCCAGCCGAGCCCGGTGTGCACGGTCTGCGCGACACGGTACGTCGGTTCGACGGCCAGGTGCACCGCGACGACGACCCCGAGCGCGCCGAGGGCGACCCGGTGCGCGTCGAGCCGGGGGTCGTCAACGCCGACGACCTCGACGTCGCCGGAGGCCCGGACGATCTCGAGTCCCACGACGGACTGGGCGAGCGACGCGTTGCCGACACCGGATCCGTGAGTGCCGGTCGCGACGGCGCCGGCGACCGAGATGTGCGGCAGGGACGCGAGGTTCGCGAGGGCCCAGCCACGGGCCTCCAGGCCGACGGCGACCTGGGCGTGCGTGAGGCCGGCGGCGACACGTGCCACGCGCCGGTCGGAGTCCACGTCGAGTTCGGGCGGGAGGCCCGTGAGCGTCACCTGCACCGCGTCGGTGTCGGCGATGGTGTTGAACGAGTGCCGTGACCCGAGCGCCGTCAAGCGCGGGGTCGAGGCGACCAGCCGCTGGAGGTCGGCCACGGTCGTCGGTTCTGCCAGGTGGCTCGCCGAGTAGGTGACGTTCCCCGCCCAGTTGGTGCGGGTGTGGGCTGCAGTGGTGGTGTCGTCGTCGATCACGTCGCTCATGGTAGGCCTCCCGACCTGACTCAGAAGCCCCGGTCGAGCCGGTGCCAGGTCTGCTGCGTGCGGACCTCGTCGCGGAAGCCGCGCAGCGTGGTGTGCTCGTCGATGACCAGGAACTCGGTGCCGATGATGGTGGCGAGGTCCTCGAGCACCTGGATGCCGACGGCGGTCGTCATCACGGTGTGGTGGGCGGCGCCGGCGCTGAGCCAGGCCTCGGCCGAGACGGGGAACGACGGCTGCGGCTCCCAGACGGCGCGGCCGACGGGCAGGTTGGGCAGCGCCTCGGTCGGCGGGACGACCTCGACGACGTTCGCGGTGAGGCGGAAGCCGTCGCGGGTGTCGCTCAGGGCGGCGACGACCGCGGGGCCGGCGTCGGCGGTGAAGACCAGGCGCACCGGGTCGTCCTTGCCGCCGATGCCGAGCGGGTGGATTTCGAGCGTCGGGGTCGACGAGGTCAGGGTCGGCGACACCTCGAGCATGTGCGCACCGAGGATCTTCTCGGCACCCGGGGTGAGGTCGTACGTGTAGTCCTCCATGAGCGAGGCACCACCGGGCAGTCCGGCGCCGGCGACGTTCATCGCGCGGACCAGGACGGCGGTCTTCCAGTCGCCCTCGGCGCCGAAGCCGTACCCGTCGGCCATCAGTCGCTGGACGGCCAGGCCGGGCAGCTGCTTGAGCGTGCCGAGGTCCTCGAAGTTCGTGGTGAACGCGGCGGACCCGTTCTCGGCGAGCAGGGCGCGGAGTCCGAGTTCGATCGCGGCACCGTCACGGAGCGAGCTGCGCCGCGCGCCGCCGTCCTGCAGTTCCGGGACGAGCTCGTACGACTCGTCGTAGACGGCGACGAGCGCGTCGATGTCCTGCTCACGCGCGGAGGACACCGCCTCGGCGAGCTCGTTGACGGCCCAGGTGTTGACCTGCACGCCGAGCTCGATCTCGGCCTCGGTCTTGTCGCCCTCGGTGACCGCGACGTAGCGCATGTTGTCGCCGAAGCGGGTGAGCTTGAGCTCGCGGATCGCAGCGGCACCGGCGGCGGCGCGGGTCCAGTCGGCGACGCGCTGCTGCACGCGCGGGTCGCTCACGTGGCCGACGGCGGTGGCGTGCCGGACGCCCATGCGGGCGAGGGCGTAGCCGAACTCGCGGTCGCCGTGCGCGGCCTGGTTGAGGTTCATGAAGTCGAAGTCGATGTCCGCCCAGGGCAGCGTGACGTTCGCCTGCGTGTGCAGGTGCAGCAGCGGCTTGGTCAGCGCCTTGAGGCCGCCGATCCACATCTTGGCGGGGCTGAACGTGTGCATCCACGTCGTGACACCGATGACGTTGTCGTCCGCGCTGGCCTCGATGAGGGCGCGGCGGATGCCGTCGGCGTCCTTGAGGACGGGCTTCCACACGAGCTTCACCGGCAGTGCTCCGGCGAGCGACTCGTGCACCGCGCGGCTCTGCTCCTCGACCTGGCGGAGGGTCTCCTCGCCGTAGAGGCCCTGCGAGCCGGTGAGGAACCAGACCTCGTAGCGCTCGAGCGTGGCCTGGGGGTCGACGGCGTCCGTCGTGGTGGGGGTGTCCTGCGTCATCGCATGGCTCCTTCGGGGTTCTGTCCGTAGACGTTCTGGTAACGGTCGAAGAGGCGGTCGACGTCCTCGGGCGCGATCGGCACGAGGTCACCGCCCTGCTTCGCGATGTGGACCGTGCGGGCGACGTCCTCGCACATCACGGCGGCCTTGACGGCGTCCTTCGCGTCCTTGCCGATGGTGAAGACGCCGTGGTTCTGCATGAGCACGGCGCGGGACCGGTGGTCCTTGAGCGTCGCGACGATGCCCTGACCGATCGAGTCGTCGCCGATGATCGCGAACGGGCCGACCGGGATCGGGCCGCCGAACTCGTCGGCCATCGCGGTGATCACGCAGGGGATCTCCTCGGCGCGGGCGGCCCAGGCGGTGGCGTAGGTCGAGTGGGTGTGCACGACACCGTTCACCTCGGGCATGTTCCGGTACACGAAGGCGTGTGCGGCGGTGTCGGAGGAAGGACCGTGCGCGTTGCCCCAGCCCTCGGCCGGCACACCGTCGAGGGTGCAGACGACCTGGTTCTCGGGGGTCAGGTCCTCGCTGACGACGCCGCTCGGCTTGATGACGAACAGGTCGGTGCCGGGCACGCGCTCGGAGACGTTGCCGCCGGTCCAGATGACCAGCCCGTAGCGGACGAGTTCGCCGTGCAGTCGGGCCACGCGCTCCCGCGCTGCGGCGACGGCCGCCTTGGTGGTGTCGTCGGTCATCAGTTCACGTCCTGTTCCTGCTGGTGCGCGTCGGCGCTGCTGTCGCGTTCGGCCTGGAGGCCCGGCTCGGCTGCCGTCGTCGGCTCGCCGGTCGTCGTGGTCGCGCCCGGCGTCGTGGTCGCGCCCGGCGTCGTGGTCACGCCCGCCGCGATCGCCTGGATCGGCAGCGCTGCCCGAAACCGGTCGAGGTACGCCGTGAACCCGTCGACGTCGCGCTGGTCCGGGTCGACGACGTCGGACGCCGCCGAACCGAACACGGTCGTGTCGAGGTACTCGGCGAGCGAGGTGTCGGCCGCGTGCTCCAGGTACGCGGCGAGGACGGCGATGCCCCACGCCCCACCCTCGCTGGCGGTGGCCTCGAGCGCGACGGGCACGCGGAGTGCGGCGGCGAGCTGGCGCTGCGGCAGGCCGGGCGTCCGGAAGAGTCCGCCGTGTGCGGTCATCCGGTCGACGGCGACGCCCTCGGCGTGCAGGACCTCCATGCCGATGGCGAGCGTCGCGAACGCGCCCATGAGTTCGGCGCGGACCAGGTTGCCGAGCGTGAACCGGGCGTCGGGGGCGCGGAGGAGCAGCGGTCGGCCGTCCTCGACACCGGTGACGGGTTCGCCGGCCAGGTAGTTGACGGCGAGCAGTCCGCCGGCGTCGGGGTCGGCGGTGGCGGCCTCGTCGAGCAGGGTGCGGAACACGGTGTCGGCGTCGGTCGGGGTGCCGGCGGCCTCGGCGAAGCGGCCAAACACGCGCGCCCAGCTGCCGATCTCGCTGGCGCCGTTGTTGCAGTGCACCATCGCGACGGCGTCACCGGCGGGGGTGGTGACGACGTCGAGTTCCTCGTGCGGGGTGGACAGCGCGCGCTCGAGGACGACCATCGCGAAGATGCTCGTGCCGACGCTGACGTTGCCGGTGCGCTGCGCGACCGCGTTCGTGGCGACCATGCCGGTGCCGGCGTCACCCTCGGGCGGGCAGAGCGGGGCGCCGGGCTGCAGGGTGCCGGTGGGGTCCAGCCAGGCGGCGCCCGCGGGGGTCAGGTGGCCGGCGTCCTGGCCGGCGACGCGGACCTCGGGCAGGAGTGCACGGAGGTCGGGGACGCCGATCAGGTCCTGTGCGGTGTCGAGCATCCGGGCGTCGTAGTCGCCGGTGGCCGGGTCGATCGGGAACACACCGGAGGCGTCCCCCACACCGAGGACGTCCTGCCCGGTGAGCTGCCGGTGCACGTACCCGGCGAGCGTCGTGATGCCCGTGGTCTGCGCGACGTGCTGCTCGTCGTCGAGGACGGCCTGGTACAGGTGCGCGATCGACCAGCGGAGCGGGATGTTGAAGCCGAGCGCGTCGCTCAGGGCCGCGGCTGCCGGGCCGGTCGAGGTGTTGCGCCACGTGCGGAAGGGCACGAGCAGCTCGCCGTCGGCGTCGAACGGCAGGTAGCCGTGCATCATCGCCGAGACCCCGACGGCGCGGAACGTCGTCGGCACCGTGCCGTGCTGCGCCTGCAGGTCGGCGACCAGTGCGGCGTACGCGGCGCGGACACCGGTCTCGACCGCTGCCAGCGGGTAGGTCCAGCGACCGTCGACGAACTCGTTCTCCCACTCGTGGCTGCCGGAGGCGATGACGGTCAGGTCTTCACCCACCAGACACGCCTTGATGCGGGTCGACCCGAGTTCGATGCCGAGGGTCGTGCGGCCGTCCGCGATCTCGCGGGTCCGGTCGTCGCTCATGGTGGGCCTCCTGCTCTCGCCGTCGAGTGAGCGCTCACACCGTAGCGCGTGAGCGCTCACGTGGACAACTCGTCCGGCCGTGTCGCCGCCGAGCGCACCGGAGGGTGCCGGCGTCAGGCGCCGACGGTGCTCTCGCGGATCACGAGCGAGGGCGTGACCGATGCCGACGCGGCCGTCCCGCCGTCGATCAGCGCCAGGAGCGCCTGCCCGGCGACCCGGCCGAGCTCCTCCAGCCGCAGGTCCACCGTGGTCAGCGGCGGGCGACTCGCCAGGGCCATCACGTCCCAGTCGTCGAAGCCGGTCACCGCGACGTCGCCGGGTACGGACCGTCCGGTCTCCCGCAGTCGGTCGCACACGCCACGGGCGATCTGGTCGCTGCCGCAGACGATCGCGTCGACGTCGGGCGCCTGGCGCGCGAGGACGTCCACGGCCTGTCGCCCCCAGCGCTCGGACCACTCGCCGAAGAGCGGCGGTGCGACCAGGTGCGACCCGAGCACCGACGACGCGCCGTCCGTCCGGCGCACCGCGGACCGGTGCCGTCCGGGTCCGGTGACGACGGCGACCCGCTGGCGGCCGAGTGAGCGGACGTGTGCGGCCACGAGCGCCGAACCGGCGGCGTCGTCGAGGGTGATCGAGACGTCGGCGTCGTCGGTGGAGGGCGTGAAGGCGTAGACGACCGGCATCGACACGTCGATCGGGGGCCGGGCGTCGGCGGAGCGGCCGGTCACGATGACGCCGTCGACGCCGCGGGCCGCCAGGGAGCGCAGGTAGTGGGCCTCGCGCACGTGGTCGTCGCGGGTGTCGCAGAGCAGCACGGCCATCTGTCCGGCGGACAGGGCGTCCTCGGCACCGAGCAGCACCGGGATCGAGAACCGACCGAACGAGTCGGTGGTGATCATGCCGACCGTGTAGGTCCGCCCCGAGGACAGCGCGCGGGCCCGGGCGTCGCCAACGAACCCGAGCTTCTCGGCGGCGTCCTTCACGCGCTGCCGGGTGGTGTCACGCAGCTGTCCGGTGCCGTTGAGCGCCTTCGACGCGGTGCCGATCGACACCCCGGCGAGCGCGGCGACGTCGGTGATCCGGATCGGCTGACCGTTGCGTTCGAGCGTCACGGCAACCACCTTTCCGAGGTTCTGGACGTTCGCATGATCATACGCAAGCCGATGCACGAAGCCCTTGCGCGCCTCCCGTCCCTGTCGTAACGTCCACCGCAGAAAGCGTTTTCCGTCCCGCGACGATGCAGTCCGGACGGCACCAGTCACATCGCAAGGAGGCGACATGACCACCACGCTCGCGACCGACCGCGGCGCGCACACCGCGACCCCGGTCCTCCCGACCGCCGAGGCGCGCCTGACGCTCCGGCCGCTGCCCACCGGTGACGCGCGGATCACCGGGGGCTTCTGGGCGATCCGACAGCAGCGCAACGGCCGCGACGCGATCCGCGGCGCCCACGCCCTGCTCGAGGCCGCCGGGAACTTCCGGAACCTCCGGATCGCCGCCGGGCTCGAGGAGGGCGAGGCGGTCGGGCCGGTCTTCATGGACTCCGACGTGACCAAGTGGCTCGAGGCGGTGGCGTGGGAGTACGGCCGCGCGCCCGCCGACGACCTGCTCGAGCTGCAGCGCGAGGTCACCGCCCTGTACGCGCAGGCGCAGGCCGACGACGGCTACCTCGACTCCGTGCAGCAGATCCGCGGGAAGGGCGAGCGGTACACGGACCTCAAGTGGAGCCACGAGATGTACTGCGCCGGTCACCTGTACCAGGCGGCCGTGGCCCAGCACCGCGCCACCGGGGACGACGCGCTGCTCCAGGTCGCGATCCGGAACGCCGACCACCTGGTCCGCACGTTCGGCGACGGCACCGCACCGGACGGCACGCCGAAGACCCGCGACGTCGACGGCCACCCCGTCGTCGAGATGGGCCTGGTCGAGCTGTACCGCGAGACCGGCACCCGCGCCTACCTCGACCTGGCGCACTGGTTCGTCGACGCCCGCGGGCACGGCATCATCGAGCGGGCCGGCGGCGAGCCGACGTACTTCTCGGACCGGGTGCCCAGCCGCGAGGCCACGACGGTGGAGGGCCACGCGGTCCGTGCCGTGTACCTGGCGGCCGGCGCGGTCGACGTCGCGATCGAGACCGGGGACTCCGAGCTCCTCGCGGCGAGCGAGCGACAGTTCGCGGACATGATGGCGACGAAGGCGTTCATCACGGGTGGCCTCGGCGCCCGCTGGGACTGGGAGGCGTTCGGCGACCCGTACGAGCTGCCGACCGACCGCGGTTACGCCGAGACCTGCGCGGCCATCGGCGGGGTGCAGTGGGCCTGGCGCCTGCTGCTCGCGACCGGCGAGCCGGTCTACGCCGACGCGATCGAGCGCCTGCTGTACAACGCGTTCCTCGCCGGCGTGAGCCTCGGCGGCACCGAGTACTTCTACGTCAACCCGCTGCAGCAGCGCGACCACGCGCACCAGGACGAGAACCGCTCCCCCGCCCACGGCCGCCGCGGCTGGTTCGACTGCGCCTGCTGCCCGCCGAACATCATGCGCACCTTCGCCAGCCTCGACGGCTACCTGGCGACAGCGACCGACGGCGGGCTGCAGGTCCACCAGTACGCGACCGCCTCGCTCGGCGTCGTCGAGGTCGAGACCGGGTACCCGCACGACGGCCGGGTGCGCATCACCGTCACCGAGGACGGACCACTCGCCCTCGGACTCCGGATCCCCGCCTGGTCGGACACCACGACCGTCACCGGTCCGGACGGCTCGACGGGTCAGGCGAGTCAGGCGAGCCCGGCGGCCGGCACGCTGCACGTCATCGACCGCGAGTGGTCGGCCGGCGACACCGTCGAGCTCACCTTCGACACGACGCCGCACCGGTACGTCGCCGACTCCCGCATCGACGCCGCCCGCGGTCAGGTCGCCATCGAACGCGGTCCGCTCGTCTACGCGGTCGAGCAGGCGGACCAGCAGGGCTTCACGGTCGACGACCTGACGGTGGACCCGGCGGCGCCGATCACCGAAGAGCACCGGGACGAGCTGCTCGACGGCGTCGTCACGCTGCGGATCCCGGGGCACGCACCGGCCGAGCACCTGCAGCCGGCGTGGCCGTACCGGCGGCTGGACGGGCCGGGAGGGACGGATCGCGCGGGCGAGGCGACCAGCGTCGACGACGTGGCCGGGTCCGACGACCGCGCCCCGCGCCTCCCGGCCGGATCACCGGTCACCGCGACGGCCGTCCCGTACTACGCCTGGGCGAACCGAGGGGCCGCGCCGATGCGCGTCTGGCTCCCGCTGGCGCGGTGACGTCGTGGACCGCAGGTCGTTCCTCGTCGGCGGGGTCGCCGGTGCGGCAGCCCTCGCCCTGGCCGGGTGCTCCAGCAGCCTGCCGAAGGTCGTCGCGAAGCCGGCCGTCTTCGGCAAGGGCGCGACCGGCACCGTGCAGGTCTGGTGCCGGTCCGCGACCCAGGCCGGTCTGACCTCGGCCGTCGCCGGGTTCAACCGCGCGAACCCGGGGCTGCAGGTCCAGCTCACGCCGGTGCCGGACGCGCAGTACGTGACGAAGCTCGCGACCGCGATCCGTGGCGGGACACCGCCGGACGTCGTCGACATCGACGACATCAACTCGCAGCTGTTCATCTTCCGCGACGCGTTCGCCGACCTGACCGACGTGGTGCAGGACCTCGACTACGTCGATGCGATCTCCCCCGGCCACCTGCGCCTGCTCGAGTACCGCGGCCGGTACTACGGGCTGCCGTACCTGGCGGACAACTCGCAGCTGTTCGTGAACACCGAGCTGTTCGAGCGTGCGGGCCTCGACGTCGAGGAGTCGACGAAGGACCTGTCCACGCTGCTCGACGCGGCGAAGGCGATCCGGAAGACCGGCGACGACGTGTACGGCTGGTCGATCTCCGGCAACGCCGCCGGCATCATCGGCTTCGTCACCCAGCCGCACGTGTGGGCGACCGGCGTCGACATGATGTCCGGCGAGGTCGGCTCGCAGCGGGCGAACATCGTCGGCAACGAGGCCCTGGAACGGATGCTCGAGTTCTACCGGCAGCTCTGGAGGGACGGGGTGCTGTCGAAGGCGACGTACTCCGACGCCGGCACCACGTGGGGAGCGGACTTCCGGGCCGGCAAGGTCGGCATCTTCCCGACCTCGTACGGGGCCACCGTGCCCGCGGCGACGAAGGCGATGCGGGCGAAGATGCAGACCGTGCTCATCCCGTCGTGGGACGGCAAGCGGTCGTTCTTCGACGGCGGCGACAACATGTGCATCCCGAACGGGGCGGCGAACCCGTCCGGGGGTTGGGCGTTCATGCAGTACGCGAACGGGCTCCGGCAGCAGCAGGCGCTGCCGGACGGCGGGTACTTCCCGACCCGGTCCGACGCCGCCACGCCGGAGTACCGGAAGCGGTTCCCGCTGGCCTCCGGGCCGCTGGACTCCTTCGAGAAGGGCTACGCGCCGCGAACGCTGGCGTACAACCTGCTCAACAACCAGCCGTCGTCGCCGTACTTCGCGATGTTCCGCGAGGCCGTGTTCGGGTCGGGGAGCGCTGCGGCCATGAAGACGGCGCAGTCCGACTACCAGCGGATCCTCGACCAGGTCCAGGCCTGAGCCTCCGCTCCCGCTCGTCTCGCTCTCGTTGATGCACAGAGAGGTGCACGCATGTCGACCATCTCCACCCGGCGCCCCGCCGGCCGGACCGGCGTCGGCCGTCCCACCGTGGGCCGCGGCCCCGGCGGCGGCCCGGCTCGGCCCCGCAACTCGCTCACCCACCCGCCCCGGACCGGCGCCGTGCTCGTCGCGCCGGCGATCCTGTTCGTCGCGGTCTTCGTGCTCGTCCCGCTCGTGTTCGCGCTGTACATCTCGTTCACGAACTGGCCGCTGATCGGGTCGTACCGGTTCATCGGGTTGCAGAACTACCTGACGCTGTTCCAGGACCCGACGTTCGTGCACGCGATCCTGTACACGCTGCTCTACACGGCGATCGTGACCCTGCCGATCCTGGCGCTCGGGTACTTCCTCGCCGTGCTCGTCCGGGCCCGCCGCCGTGGCAGCACCGTGCTGCGGACGGTGTTCTTCCTGCCCTACGTGGTCGGGCTGACGACGCTGTCGTTCATGCTCGTGCTCGAGGCGCAGCCGAACTCCGGCGCCGTGAACCTGGTGCTCCGCTGGCTCGGGATCACCGACGGCAGCACCGCGTGGCTCGTGAACGGCCCGCTGGCGACGGTGCTCATCTGCGTGCTCGTGGTCTGGGCGGTGTCCGGGCTGACGATGGTGCTGCTCATGTCGGCGATGCAGGGCGTCCCTGACGAGGTCTACGAGTCCGCGCAGCTCGAAGGCGCGTCGTGGTGGCAGACCGAGCGGCTCATCACCATCCCGATGATCCGCTCGACCATCGCACTGAGCGTCATCATCTCGGTCATCGGGTCGCTGCTGGCCTTCAACCAGTTCTACATCCTGACCCAGGGCGGGCCGGGCACCGAGACCACGACCATCGTCAACGCGATCTACAACCGCGGGTTCGTGAACCTGCAGCTCGGGGCCGCGACCGCCCAGTCGATCGCCCTGGTCGTGGTGATCGCCGCCGTCACGGTGGTCCAGTTCTGGGCACTGCGAGAGAAGGACTGACGCCATGAGCACCACGACCTCCCGTACCGGACTCGGGGCGCCAGACCTGTCCACCCGCACGCTGACCACCACCGGCGACGGGCGTCGTCGCCGCCACCAGCAGGGCAGCGTCCAGCACCCGCGCGACACCGCGGTCAAGCGCACCCTCTACGCGATCGCCGGCGTCGGGTCCGCGCTGGTGTTCGGCGTCCCGCTGCTCTGGTCGATCCTGCGGGCGTTCCAGTCCGAGGCCGTCATCACCCAGGCACCCGACCCGGCGACGTTCTTCCAGCTCGGCTGGCAGAACTTCGCAGCCGTGTTCTCGTCGTCGTCGCACCTGCTGACCGGTGTCGTGAACTCGCTCGTCGTGTCGATCGCCACGGCGGTGCTCACCGCGGTGATCGCGACGATGGCCGGGTACGGGTTCGCGCGCTTCCGGTTCCGCGGGTCCGGTGTCGTGTTCGGGCTGGTACTGCTGACGATGATGGTGCCGTTCCAGGCCATCCTGACGCCGCTGTACCTCGAGCTCAACGCCCTGAAGCTCACGAACTCGCTGCTCGGGCTCGTGTTGTTCTACACGACGGTGAACCTGCCGTTCGGGGTGTTCGTGATGCGGAACGCCTTCCAGTCGATCCCGACCGAGCTCGAGGACTCGGCCTTCGTCGACGGGGCCTCGCGCTTCCGGGTGGTCGTCTCCGTGCTCCGTCCGCTGCTCCTACCCGGGGCGGCGACCGCGGCGCTGTACGCGTTCCTGGCGTCGTGGACGGAGTTCCTCGGAGCCCTGACGTTCCTGACGAAGGACTCGCTGTACACGCTGCCGGTGGCGCTGCTCAACCTGCAGACCGGGGCGTACGGGCAGGTGTCCTACGGCAACCTCGTCGCCGGGTCGGTCGTGGCGATGATCCCGTGCATCGCGCTCTACGTCGGACTGCAGCGGTTCTACGTCGCCGGGCTGTCGTCGGGCGCGTTGAAGGGCTGACGACCGGGCCGGCGAGACCGGTCGGACGAGCAGCAGGGGCGGGCACCGGTCGGTGTCCGCCCCTGCTGCGCGCGCTCACGTGCTGCGCCGGACCACCAGCTCGGGCTGCAGCAGGGCGTCGTCGTGCTTACCGCCCTCGAGCAGCGCCCGCGCCGAGGCGAGCACCCGCTCCCCCATCGCCTGGAAGTCCTGGCGGACGGTCGTCAGCGGCGGGGTGAAGTGCGCCGCCTCCGGGACGTCGTCGAAGCCGATCACCGCGACGTCGTCCGGCACCCGCAGTCCTTCTTCGGCGAAGGCGTGCAGGACGCCGAGCGCCATCTGGTCGTTCCCGGCGAACACCGCGTCGACCGCGGCGACGTCCATCGCCCGGCCGGCCGCGAAGCCACTCGCCGGGGTCCAGTCGCCCTCGAACACGACCGGGGTCAGGCCACGGGCACGCATGGTCCGGTCGTAGGTCGCACGACGCACCTCGGCCTCCTGCGAGACGGTCGGTCCGGCGATGTGCACGATCCGGCGGTGCCCCAGGGCGAACAGGTGCTCCAGCGCCAGGGTCGCACCCGCGGCCTGGTCGATGGCGACCGCGGAGATCGTCGCTCCGCCGCTGCCCGGCACGACCAGGTCGGTCGGCAGGGCGTCGCGCTGGACGGCGTTCGCGACGACGACGGGCACCGTCACCGGCAGCGTCAGCGACGCGAGGGCGTCGAGCACCCGGTTGTCGGCGGCGACGAGGACGACCGCGGCGACGTCCTGCGCCAGCAGGGTCGACAGCGCTTCGGAGAGGTCAGCGGGCTTCGGGTCGTCCGGCAGGGTCGAGAGGAGCACGTGGTACCCGGCTGTCCGGGCGGCGCGTTCGAAGCCGATCGCGGTGCTCGACGGTCCGTAGAGCGCATCGCCCGCGCTGACCAGTCCGAGGGCTCGGCTACGGCCGCCGGCGAGGGCCCGGGCCGCTGCCCGGGGTCGGTAGCCGAGGGCGGTGACGGCGTCGGTGACCTTGGTCCGGAACTGCTCCCGGACGGTCGGGTCCCCGTTGATCACGCGGGAGACGGTCTGGTGGGAGACGCCGGCACGTTCGGCGACGTCGAAGATCGTCGGGGCCTTGCGTCCCCTGCCGTTCGGCGTCGCGGTCGTCGTCATCCGGTCACCGTACCGCGACACCAGTTCGGGGACACGACATCCCGATCCGGTCTCGACGAGTTGACACCGCTCGGCGGAGACCACATGATGTGAGCGCTCACTTGGAGCATCACATCCCCAGCGGGACACAGCAGCCCCGCACCTGAACGCGTCGATGTCGACGCGAGAGGAACAGAGGTACTTCGATGAAGAAGCGCAGGATCGTCGCGGGCGTCGCAGCCCTCGGCCTCGCTCTCTCCCTGGCCGCTTGCTCCGCCGGCGGTGGTCGTTCCGCGACCGGCGACGGTGGCAGCAGCACCGACAACAAGGGCGCCCTCGTCGGCGTCGCGATGCCCACGAAGGTGTCGGAGCGCTGGATCAAGGACGGCAACGCCGTCAAGAGCGACCTCGAGAAGAAGGGCTACAAGGTCGACCTCGAGTACGCAGACAACAAGATCCCGCAGCAGGTCCAGCAGGTCAGCAACATGATCACGAAGGGCGCGAAGGTCCTCATCGTCGCGTCCATCGACGGTGGTTCGCTGTCCGACCAGCTCGACGCCGCCGCCAAGGCCGGCATCAAGGTGATCTCCTACGACCGCCTGCTCACCGGCTCGAAGAACGTCGACTACTACGTCTCGTTCGACAACGAGAAGGTCGGCGTCGACCAGGCCACCTCGCTCCTCACCGGGCTGGGTGTGCTCGACGCGGACGGCAAGAAGACCGGCAAGAAGGGTCCGTTCAACATCGAGGTGTTCGCCGGCTCGCCCGACGACAACAACGCCACGTTCTTCTTCAACGGCGCGATGAAGACCCTCAAGCCGTACATCGAGGACGGCACCATCAAGATCGGCTCCGGCCAGGACGGCTTCACGCAGGCCGCCACGCAGCAGTGGGACCCGGCGACCGCCAAGGCCCGCATGCAGAACCTGGTCGCGAAGTCCTACTCGGGCGGCACCGTGCTGAACGGCGTGCTCTCCCCGTACGACGGCATGTCGATCGGCATCATCTCGGCACTGCAGGGCGCCGGCTACGGCACCAGCAGCCGTCCGCTCCCGACCATCACGGGTCAGGACGCCGAAGCCGCGTCGGTCAAGTCGATCATCAACGACCAGCAGTACTCGACCATCTACAAGGACACGCGCAAGCTGGCGACCGAGTCCGTGACGATGGCTGACGACCTGCTGACGGGCAAGAAGCCCGAGGTCAACGACACCAAGAGCTACGACAACAAGGTCAAGGTCGTCCCGACCTACCTGTTCCAGCCGACGGTCGTCACGAAGGACAACTACAAGAAGGTCCTCGTCGACTCCGGCTACTACAAGGAATCCGACCTCCAGTAGGTCGCACCCCTCTGACGGACCGGAGGCGCGGCGCGGTCCCGCACCGCGCCTCCGGTCTGTCCTCCCCCTATCACTTCGAGCGCGCACCAGCGCGCGGAACGGAAGGCGGTCGACGTGGCGGACACCATCCTCGAGATGCGCGACATCACCAAGACGTTCCCCGGTGTGAAGGCGCTGCAGGGCGTCTCCATCGAGGTCGAACGCGGCCAGGTCCACGCGATCTGCGGCGAGAACGGCGCCGGCAAGTCGACGCTGATGAAGGTGCTGTCGGGCGTCTACCCGGCCGGCACGTTCGACGGCGAGATCCTCTTCGAGGGCCAGCAGGTCCGGTTCTCGAACATCAACGACTCCGAGGAAGCCGGCGTCGTCATCATCCACCAGGAGCTCGCCCTGAGCCCGTTCCTGTCGATCGCCGAGAACATCTTCCTCGGCAACGAGCGGTCCAAGGCCGGCTTCATCGACTGGAACAAGACGAACCTCGCGGCGGCGGAACTGCTCAAGCGGGTCGGTCTCAAGGACAACCCGATCACCAAGATCGTGGACATCGGTGTCGGCAAGCAGCAGCTCGTCGAGATCGCGAAGGCGCTGTCGAAGAAGGTGAAGCTCCTCATCCTCGACGAGCCGACCGCCGCCCTCAACGACGACGACTCCGCGCACCTGCTCGAGCTCATCAAGTCGCTGCAGGCCGAGGGCATGACGGCGATCATCATCAGCCACAAGCTGAACGAGATCAAGGCGATCGCGGACAAGGTCACGATCATCCGCGACGGGCAGACGATCGAGACGCTCGACATGCACGCCGACGAGATCTCCGAGGACCGCATCATCCGCGGCATGGTGGGTCGCGACCTGTCCAGCCGCTACCCGGAGCACGAGTCGAACGTCGGCGAAGAGCTCCTCCGCATCGAGGACTGGAACGTCCACCACCCGCTCGACGCCTCGCGCCAGATCATCCACGACGCGAACCTCACGGTCCGTGCCGGGGAGATCGTCGGCATCGCCGGCCTGATGGGCGCCGGACGCACCGAACTCGCGATGAGCGTCTTCGGCCACTCGTACGGCACCGGCATCAGCGGCACCGTCTACAAGCGCGGTGTCCCGATCAAGACGAACACGGTGTCGGCGGCGATCGACAACGGCATCGCCTACGCCACCGAGGACCGCAAGCGCTACGGCCTCAACCTGATCGACGACATCAAGCGCAACGTGTCGGGCTCAGCCCTCGGCAAGCTCGCCAACTGGGGCTTCGTCAACAGCTCCGAGGAGACCACGGTCGCCCGCGGCTTCCTCAAGAACATGAACATCAAGGCCCCGACGGTGAACGCCGTCACGGGCAAGCTCTCCGGCGGCAACCAGCAGAAGGTCGTCCTGTCGAAGTGGATGTACGCCGACCCGGACGTGCTCATCCTCGACGAGCCGACCCGCGGCATCGACGTCGGCGCGAAGTACGAGATCTACACGATCATCAACGCACTCGCCGACCAGGGGAAGGGGATCATCGTGATCTCCTCCGAACTCCCCGAACTGCTCGGCATCTGCGACCGCATCTACACGCTCTCCGAGGGTCGCATCACGGCGGACGTCCCCCGCTCCGAAGCGACGCCCGAGACCCTCATGCAGTACATGACCCAGGAACGGGAGACCCCAGTCAATGAACGCGCTTAAGTCCGCCGCCAGCTACCTCACCGGGCAGCTCCGACAGATCGGCCTGTTCATCGCGCTGATCGTCATCGTGATCTTCTTCCAGGCGACGACCGGCGGGATCACCCTCGCGCCGATCAACGTCTCGAACCTGGTGGTGCAGAACAGCTACATCCTGATCCTCGCCATCGGCATGGTGATGGTCATCATCGCCGGCCACATCGACCTGTCCGTCGGTTCCGTCGTCGCCTTCACCGGTGCGATGGCCGGCGTCATGATCACCCAGTGGCACATCCCGTGGCCGATCGCGGTCGTCCTCTGCCTGGTGCTCGGCGCCCTCGTCGGTGCCTGGCAGGGCTTCTGGATCGCCTACTTCGGGATCCCGGCGTTCATCGTCACCCTGGCGGGCATGCTCGCCTTCCGCGGTGCCGCGCAGATCGCCCTGCAGAACCAGCAGATCTCGCCGTTCCCGGAGGGCTTCCGCTCCCTGGGCTCCGGCTTCCTGCCGGCCTTCGGCACCTCGGGCTACGAGCCGCTCACGATGATCCTCGGTCTCGCCGCCTCGGTGATCCTGGTCATCACGGCGTTCCGTGGTCGTGCGACCCGTCGCAAGTACCAGCTCGAGGACGAGCCGTTCGCCTGGTTCATCACGAAGCTCGTCTTCACCATCGCGCTCGTCATGTTCGTCGCGGTGCTGCTCGCCAGCTACAACGGCACCCCGATCGTGCTCGTCATCCTCGGTGTCCTGGTCATCGTGTACTCGATGGTCATGCGCAGCTCGGTGTTCGGCCGTCACATCTACGCGATCGGCGGCAACCCGCTCGCCGCGCAGCTGTCCGGCGTCAAGACGAAGCGCGTCACGTTCCTGCTCTTCGTGAACATGGGCGTCATCGCGGCCCTGGCCGGTGTGGTCTTCACCGGTCAGCTCAACCTCGCCTCGCCGAGCGCGGGCAACGGGTTCGAGCTCGACGCCATCGCGGCCGTCTTCATCGGTGGCGCTGCCGTCACCGGTGGCATCGGTACCGTGCCGGGCGCGATCGTCGGTGGTCTCATCATCGGCATCCTGAACAACGGCATGTCGATCCTCGGTGTCGGCACCGAGTACCAGCAGCTCATCAAGGGCCTGGTGCTCCTCGCCGCCGTCGCGTTCGACGTCTTCAACAAGCGTCGCGCGGCCAGCAGCCGCAAGTAGCAGTACCGCAGCCGAGACTCGGGCTGAGCGACAGGACGCGCATCATCTGATGCGCGGAACGTCGCTCAGCCCGAGTCTCGTTGGCGTCTGCGCCTGCGTTCGCGTCTCCGGTCAGCGGGTCAGGACGGCCCACCCCGCGGCCGGGAGGCGCAGGGTCCCGTCGCGCAGGTCACCCGCGCCCGCCTCCACCCGCGTCGCGTCGGCGGCGGGCAGCACCACCGGATCAGGCGAGAGGTTCAGGGCGGTGACCACGGCCTCCCGGTCGGTGGCGGTGCGGAGGACGAGGGCCGTGTTGTCCAGGTGCACCACGTCGGTGTGGGCGCGGTGCAGCCACGGGTGCCGGCGGCGGAGCGCGACGAGCGCCTGGTGGGCGTGCAGGACCGCAGCGGACGTGCCGGTGACCTCCGGCGGGCCGGGCGGGAAGGTCGGACGGACGGCGTCGTCGCCGCCCTCCCGGTCCTCCTTCACGCCGGTCCAGGCGAACTCGTCGCCGGCGTAGACCGACGGCGTCCCGGCGACCGTGAACAGCACCGCGATGGCGTGGCCGACGAACCCCTCCCCCACGGCGGAGGCGATCCGCGTGACGTCGTGGTTGCCGACGAAGGTGCTCGGGGCGAAGGTGGCGAGCAGTTCGTCGTGCCGCTCGATCGCGTGCGCGAGCTCGTAGCAGTTGCGGTCCGCGATGCCGTGCCAGATGCCCTGCCACATTTCGTACTGGGTGGTGGAGTCCATCGTCGACTCGCGGACGATCTGCGCAGTGTCGCCGTGGATGACCTCGCCCGAGAACCAGGCGTCCGGGAACCGCTCGCGGACACGGGGCAGCACCGTCGCCCAGAACGCCGGCGGGACCGCGTAGGCCGCGTCCAACCGCCACCCGTCGACACCGCGCTCGAGCCAGTGCGTCATGACCTGGACGACCAGGTCCTCCGTCGCGGGCGAGGCGTGGTCGAGCGCCACCAGGATGTCGTGCCCCTCGAACGACCCGACGGGGACCGGCTGCCCGGGCTGCCACCCGGACCAGTCGACGGCGAACAGCGGAGCGGTCTCGGCATCGGGCCCGTGCTCGGCGAGGGCCCGGAAGGCAGGGTGCTCGCGGCCGACGTGGTTGAAGACGCCGTCGAGCAGGACCCGGATGCCCCGGTCGTGCGCGGCGGTGACGAGTCTGTCGAAGTCGTCGTCGTCGCCCAGCCGCGGGTCGATCCGGAAGTGGTCGACCGTGTCGTAGCCGTGCGTCGAGCTCGCGAACACCGGACCGAGCAGCAGGCCGTTGAGGCCGAGGTCGACGACGTGGTCGAGCCAGCTCTCCAGGTGCCCGAGGCGATGCTCGACCGGGCGGTCGTCGCCGCTGTCGGCGCTGCTGCTCGGGCGGATCTCCGCTCCGACGAAGCCGAGCGGGTAGACGTGCCACCACATCACGTGCTCGACCCAGGCGGGCTCGGGAGTGCGGTCGACGTCGTGGTCCATCCCTGCATGCTGCCAGCCGGGCCTGGCCGGAACCGCGGATCGGGGTACCACCAGCCTGGAAGCGCGTCGGTGGCCAGGACGATCATGGGCGCATGGGACGAGCTATCCGCACCGAGGACGACGCACGCCGACTCGACGACGCACATGCCGAGCGCACCTGCGCCTCGTGCGGCCGCCGGATGCCGGACTCGGCGAGCCCCGACGCGAAGTGGTGCTCCGACGCCTGCCGTCGGCACAAGCTCGACGACACCGACCGGACCCTCGAGCGCACCATCGACGAGCTGCTCGACGCCCGTGCCGCGATCTCGAGCATCTGCCCGTCGGACGCCGCCCGTGCGATCGGCGGCGACGACTGGCGGGACCTGATGGAACCCGCCCGCCGCGCCGCCCGACGCATGGTCGCCCGCGGCGAGGTCGAGATCACCCAGGGCGGGAACGTCATCGACCCGTCCACCGCCAAGGGGCCGATCCGCATCCGCCGTCCGCGCTGAACGACCATCCTGCGCCCGGCGTCAGCGCCGCCGGGGTACACGACCCTCGGCCCCGGCCGTGAGCGGCGGGATCGGACGGATTACCGTCAGCAGCACGCGCCGGGGACCCTCGGCGGATCCCCGCAGGAAGGAACACCATGTCGCTCGCAGACAAGGCCAAGGACGCCACCCAGAAGATCGTCGGCAAGGCCGAAGAGGCCGTCGGCAAGCACACCGACGACGCCGAGCTCACCGCCCAGGGCCACAAGGACCAGGGCATGGGCGAAGCTCGCATGGAGACCGAGAAGGCCAAGGACGCCGTCGACGGCAAGTGACCGCCGGCACCACCACGTGACGCCCGTACCGCTCGCGGTGCGGGCGTTCGTCGTTCCCGGGCCCGTACCGCGGATCGGTACATGTGTACACGGATCGTGTACACCGTCAGAAGGCGTACCGGATCCGGCAGGACGGCAGGTTCTCGGCGACGAGCTGCCGGAAGCGTTCGATGTGCCGCGCCTTCATCGCCGCGCGGTACCGGATGTTGACCGCACCGTTCTGGGACAGCTTCTGCTCCTGCAACTCCGGACGCCAGAGCAGGTCCTCGGCCTTCGGGTGCCAGCCCAGGTTCACCTCGTGCAGCTGCTCGTTGTGGGTGAGGAAGATCACCTCGGCCGCCAGCTGGGCCTTCGCTGCGGGCGACAGGACGTCGTCGACCTCCCGCAGCATCGCGGCCCAGTCGGCTTCCCACGTCGGGGTGAGGATCACGGGCGAGAAGTTCAGGTGGACCTCGTACCCGGCATCGACGAAGTCGTTGACGGCGGCGATCCGTTCGGCGATCGGCGAGGTGCGGATGTCCGTCACCTTCGCGGTCTCGTGGGGCATGAGCGAGAACCGGATCCGGGTGCGTCCCATCGGGTCCCAGTCGAGCAGGTCCCGGTTGACGTACTTCGTCGCGAACGATGCCTTCGCGGTCGGGGTCATCCGGAACAGGTCGCAGAGGTCGCGGACGTTGTCGCTGAGCATCGCGTCGACCGAGCAGTCGCTGTTCTCGCCGATGTCGTACACCCACGCGTCGGGATCGCACTGGTTCGGTTCGGTCTTCGGACCCTGCTTGTGGATGTTCCGGGCCAGGTGCTTCGTGATCTGCTCGATGTTCGCGAAGACGGTGATCGGGTTGCTGTAGCCCTTGCGTCGGGGGACGTAGCAGTACGCGCACGCCATCGCGCAGCCGTTCGCGGTCGAGGGCGCGATGAAGTCCGCCGACCGACCGTTCGGCCGGGTGACGATCGACTTCTTCACGCCGAGCACGAGCGCCTCGGTCTTGATCCGGACCCACCGCGCGACGTTGCGCTCGTCGCCGTGCACCTCGGCGATCTGCCAGTGCGATGCGACCGGGACGATCTCGGCGTCCGGCCAGCGCCCGATGATCTCCTGGCCCCGCGGGAGTTCGAGCGCGGCGTCCTCGGCGTAGATGCGTGTGACGTCGAGCAGCGGGCGCACGCGGGAGTCGGTCATCGAAGTCCGTTGTACCCGCCACCACCGACAGCTCTGACCTCGCTCGGGCAGACTCGGGGCATGACCGCTGGCGTGGAGGACGACCACTTCTTCGTCGTGGGCGGTCGGCGGTGGCGGCGGACCGACCCGGCGCTCCCCGAGGACGTCGCTGCTCGGCTCCGTTCCCACCTCGGCCGCGGGCGGAACGGGGTGAAGCTGGCGAAGCGGGCCGGGGACGAGGACGCCGTCGCGCGAGCGCGTCACCGGAACGGCCTCGCCAAGCACGGGCTCGGCGAGCGGGGGCCGGAGTGGTGGACCCGACCCGAGCCCGAGCGGCTGACCCAGGCCGAGCAGGCCCTCGCGGACCTCGACCGGCTCGACGAGTCGCCGTGACCGACGACGAGGTCATCCGTGCTCCCGCGTGGGAGCGGAGCGCGAACACCGCCGCACTCGGTCCCCTGCAGATCGTGGTCGGCGCTGTCCTCATCGCGGTCGCGTTCGTCCCGGAGGCGTCGGCTCGCGTGTTCATCGTGGCCCTCGGCGTGTTCATGGTGGGCTTCGGCGCGTGGACGACCGCTCGTGCTCGGCGGGTCGCGGTGCGCCTGGGCGACGAGGAGCTCCGCTACGACGGGTACGTCCGGAGCTGGTCGGTGCCGCGTGCGCAGATCACGACCGTGCTCGACGACGGGTACGTCGAATGGGTGGACGAGACCGGGCACCAGCGCCGCCGACAGATCGGGCTCCTGACGAAGGCCTACGAGGACGACGGCACGAAGTTCGCCCCGTACTGGATCTGGCGTCGGGAGGGCCTCCTCCGCGTCCGGGAATGGGCCGGCGCCCGGGCGTTCTGACGCAGTACCCGTCAGCCGAGGTCGCACGTTCTGCCGCCCGGGGACCGCCGACCCGGCCGGTTGTGCGACCCCGGCGACCGGGCGACGGCGCGTCGTGCAACGTCGGCGACCGGGCGACGGCGCGTCGTGCAACCTCGGCGCCCCGGGCGGCAGCCGACAGCGCACCGCGCCCGCCGCTCACCCGTCCGATGGACGCGGCTCCGGCGATTCCCCACCTTCCGGATGAGGTGCGAGCGATCCTCGCCGCCGTAGGCTCGTCGCGGCGAGGACGCCGAGGACCGAGGGGGACCATGAACGACATCACGCACACGGGCGCACTGGTGGGGCTGCGCACCGGCACGACGACGGCCGAAGGACCGGCCGGCGCCCGGGTCGGCGTGCTGCTCGAACTCTGCTCCGAGGACGCCGCGGGCGTCCGCCGACCGTGGGAGCTCCTGGTGACGCCGGCCCAGGCCGCCGCACTCGTCGAAGCCGAGCGGACCGAGCCCGGGGTGCTCGTCCGCTTCGCCGGTGAGCGTCTCGGCGACCGCGGCGGTGTCCCGGTGGTGCGGGTCCGCCGGATCGCGGTGCTCGTGCCGGAACCGACCTGCTGACGACGAGCGAACGACCACCACGCGACGAACGGCCCCGGGCATCCCGGGGCCGTTCGTCGTGCGGGCGGTTCAGAGCACTCAGCCCTCGGTGTGCCCGAGCGACGGTTCGACGCACAGGCACACGGTGCGTGCCGCCGAGGCGTGCACCTCGAACACGACGACCTCGTTCCGACCCGCCCGGAGCACCGGCCCCGGCACGGCCAGCGTGCGCTGTGGCCCACGCGACCAGTACCGGCCCAGGCAGAAGCCGTTGACCCAGGCGACGCCCTTCCGGAACCCGTCGAGCGCCAGGTAACGGTCGAGGTCCGCGCCGCGCTCCGGCAGCTCGAACGAGCCCATCGCGAACACCGGACCGGCGAGGGTCTCCCCCGTCGACACAGTCGACACAGCCGACACACTCGCCACCGGTGCGGTCCGCAGCGCGTCGAGCGCCGCCGCCGGCACCGGGTCGAGCGCCAGGGGCGACACGGTCCAGCGCGACAGCAGGTCGTCGCCGATCCGGACGGCGCCGATCAACCCCTTCGGCTCACCGATCCGGGGACCGTAGTCGACGCGGCCCTGGTCCTCGACGAGCAGCTCCAGGAGGCCCGTCACCGGTGGCAGCGCGATCGCACGGTCGTGGTGCTCCCGCTCCAGGACGCCGACGGTCCGACCGTCGACCCGGACGAGCACGCGGTCGCGGACCTCCTCGGCGACGGTCAGCACGCCACCGGTGGGCAGGTCGACCTCCGTCCGGTACAGGACGAACCCGGAGGCCGCGCCCAACTGGTCGAAGGTCGGTGGCGTCTCGTGGGTGGTCCAGCTGGTCATCGTCGGCAGCAGGTCGACGAGCGGCAGGACGTGGTCGAGGCGGACGGCGACGTCCGCGGCGGGGGTGGGACGTGCCTCCAGGCCGTCAGCCGACGAGGACGCGAGCCCGGCACCGGACGCGAGCCGACCGGACCCGCCGGGCTGCATCGACGCCGGCAGCTCCGGGACGGGCGCGTACCGGGCGATGACGTCGCGGAAGGCGTGGAACTTCTCGGTGGGGCGGCCGGCCTCGTCGAGCGGGGCGTCGTAGTCGTACGACGTCGCGATCGGCCGGTAGACGCCCTTGTCGTTCGCGCCGTTCGTGAAGCCGAAGTTCGTGCCGCCGTGGAACATGTAGACGTTGACCGAGCCGCCGGCGGCGAGCAGGTCGTCCAGGTCCGAGGCCGACGCAGCGGCGGAGGTGGTGTGGTGGTGCTCGCCCCAGCTGTCGAACCAGCCGTCCCAGAACTCCGAGCACATCAGCGGCCCGGTCGGCTGCGCCTGCCGCAGCCGTGCCAGGCGCTCGGTGGAGCGGGACCCGAACGAGCCGGTCTTGTGCAGCGACGGCAGCGAGCCGTCCTCGAGCATCGAGTCCATCGGCTGGTCGACGCTCGTGAAGGGGACGGTGAGCCCGATGTCGCGGTGCATGCGCTCGAGCTTCTCGAGGTACACCGGGTCGGAGCCGTAGGCGCCGTACTCGTTCTCGACCTGCACGATCACGATCGGGCCGCCGGCGTCGATCTGCCGGGGCACCAGGATCGGGGCGAGGGCGTCGAGGTAGCGGCCGACGGCGGCGAGGAACTGCGGTTCGTCGCGGCGGATGCCGACCGTGCCGTCGGTGAACAGCCAGAACGGCAGCCCGCCGTTGGTCCACTCGGCGCAGATGTAGGGGCCGGGGCGGACGATGGCGTGCATCCCCTCGGCGGCGACCAGGTCCAGGAACCGGCCGAGGTCCAGCCCGCCGGTGAAGTCGAAGGTGCCGGGGGTGGCCTCGTGTGCGTTCCAGGCGACGTAGGTCTCGACGGTGTTCAGGCCCATGAGCTTGGCCTTGCGGATCCGGTCGGCCCACAGGTCGGGGTGGACGCGGAAGTAGTGGATCGCACCGGAGAGCACCCGGTGCGGCTGCCCGTCGAGCAGGAAGTCGGTGTCGCCGATGGCGAAGCGCATGTCGTTGCTTTCTGTGGGAGCACGTCGGTGCCGACGCGTCTCGTGGGAACGCGGCCGTGCGGAGAACCCGCACGGCCGCGTCGATGTGGTGGGACTACTTGGTCGAGACCGTGAAGCCCTGCTGCTTGCCGTACTTCGCCAGGGCGTCCTGCCAGGCCGACAGACCCGACTCGAGCGACGTGCCCTTCTCGTACGACTGCCCGACGGTGTCGGCGTAGACGCTGTTCGCGTACACCTGGTACGGCAGGTAGGTGAAGTCGTTGTCCGACGCCTTGGACGCGTCGACGAGCACCTTGTTGATCTGCTGGCCACCGAAGTAGTCCGGCTTCTCGTCGAGGAACGCGGACGACTCGAGGTCGGCGGTGGTGGACGGGAACCCGCCGGACTCCATGAAGACCTTGGTGGAGGCCTTCGACGAGTTCAGCCACTTGAGGAAGCCGGCGGCGAGGGCCGGGTTCTTCGACTGCTTCATGACGACCTCGGCGCTGCCGCCGTTGTTCGCGGTGGCCGCGGTCTGGCCGTCGTAGGTCGGCATCGGGGCGACGCGCCAGTCACCCTTGGCGTCGGCGACGCTGGCCTCGAGGTTGCCGGGCATCCAGGCACCGGTGATCAGCGTGGCGATCTGGCCGTTGCCGAGCTGCTTGTACCAGTCGTCGGTCCAGCCGACGGTCTTCGCCAGCAGACCCTGCTCGACGAGCTCGTTCCAGGTCTTGGTCCACTTCTTCGTGCCGGCGTCCTGCAGGTTGATGGTCACCTTGTCACCGTCGGTGGTGAACGGGGTGCCGCCGGCCTGGGCGATCATGCTCGTCGTGAAGCCCGCGTCGCCGGAGTCGGCGGCCAGGTACTTCTCGGGGTCGGCTTCGTGCAGCTTCTTGGCGGCTGCGACGTACTCGTCCCACGTCTTCGGCACGGCGATGTCGTACTGGCTGAAGACCTTCTCGTTGTAGAACATGGCCATGGGGCCGGAGTCCTGCGGCAGGCCGTAGACCTTGCCGTCCATCGAGACCGACTTCCAGGTGCTCGCGGCGAACTTGCTCTTCAGGTCGCCGAAGCCGTAGTCGGACAGGTTGAGCAGCGACTCGGACAGGGCGAACTGCGGCAGCGCGTAGTACTCGACCTGGGCGACGTCGGGAGCGCCCGAGCCGGCCTTCACGGTGTTCTGCAGCTTGGTGTACTGGTCGGCGCCGGTGCCGGCGTTGACGAGCTTGACCTTCACCTTGGGGTAGGCCTTCTCGAACGCGGCGACCTGGTCCTTCGCGGAGGGGGTCCACGACCAGTAGGTCAGCGTGCCGCCCTGGTCGAGGGCCTTGTCGATGTCGGAGGCCGAGCCGCCGGAGCCGGAGCCGCCGGACGCGCAGGCGGCGAGGGCCATCGCGGCGGTGACGCCGATGGCGAGGGCGCTGAGCCCGCGCCGGAGACGCTTCTGCATGGTGGTGCCTTTCACTTCATCGTGAAGAAGGTGCTTCTTCGTGGAGGGACTGCTGGTTGCTGGTGGTGGGACTGGTCGGTGCGGTCCGTTGCGGGGCCGCTCCGTGCCTCCCGGCCGGGGTCCGGTGCTGCTGACCGGGGCCGGAGGGCGGGATCAGGCCTTGACGGAGCCGGCCGCGAGGCCGGACTGCCAGAAGCGCTGGAGGAAGAGGAACGCGACCACGATCGGGATGATCGTGAGGAGCGAGCCGGTGACGACGAGGTTGTAGATCGGCTGCGCTCCGGAGCCGGTGGCCTGCGCGTTCCACTGGTTCAGGCCGACGGTCAGCGGGTACCACTTCGGGTCGCTCAGCATGATGAGCGGCAGGAAGTAGTTGTTCCAGGTGGCGACGACCGCGAACAGCAGGACCGTGACGACACCGGGTGCCAGGAGCTTCAGCGCGATGGTGAAGAAGATCCGGAACTCGCCTGCGCCGTCCATGCGGGCGGCCTCGATGAGTTCGGTGGGGATCGCCTCGACCGCGTAGGTCCAGATGAGGTACATGCCGAACGGGCTGATCAGGGACGGCAGGATGATCGACCACGGGGTGTTCGTCAGGCCGACCTGCGAGAAGAGCAGGAACGTCGGGACCGCAAGAGCCGTGCCCGGAACGGCGATCGCACCGAGGACGATGGCGAACACGGCGCGACGGCCGGGGAACTGGAACTTCGCCATGCCGTAGCCGGCGACGGTCGCGAGCAGCGTCGCGCCACCCGCGCCGACGACGACGTAGAGCAGCGTGTTGCCGAGCCACTGGACGAAGATGCCGTCGTTGTAGGTCAGCGTGTCGACGATGTTCTGCCAGAGGTTGAACTTCCCGCCGAACCAGAGGCCGAACGTCGACAGCAGCGACGACTGCGTCTTCGTGCTGTTGACCAGCAGGTAGAAGAGCGGTGCGAACGAGTAGACGACGAAGACGACCATGACCGCGGTCAGGAGACCGGAGCGCTTCACCTTGCGTCCGTCGACGGGCTTGGCCGCCTTCCGGGAGGCGCGGGTGCGGCGGTCGCGCGGGTCACCCTGCGTCGTGGTCGCCTCGGTGACGGTGAGGGGGGCGGGACCCTGCAGGGTGCTCATCGGTTCTCCTGTCGGGTGCCGCGGACCTGCACGACGTAGGCGATGACGGCGGTGATGACGCCCATCACGATCGCGACGGTGGCGGAGTAGTTGAACTGCTGGCCGCTGAAGGACAGCGAGTAGGCGTACATGTTCGGCGTGAAGGCACTGCCGATGACGTTCGGGGCGAGGGTCTTCAGCAGGTTCGGCTCGTTGAAGAGCTGGAAGCTGCCGATGATCGAGAAGATCGTGGCGATGACCATCGGGCCGCGGAGGGCCGGGAGCTTGATCGAGAAGACGGTGCGCATCGGGCCGGCGCCGTCGAGCTCAGCCGCCTCGTACAGGTCACCCGGCACGGTGCGGAGGGCGGCGTAGAAGATCAGCATGTTGTAGCCGAGGAACTCCCACGTGACCACGTTGCCGATGCTCGTCAGGACCCAGCTCGGGCTGAACGGCTGGAGCAGGTCGATGCCCATGGCGTCGTTCGCGGCTCCGGTCAGGCCGAACTGGTTGCCGTAGATGAAGCCCCAGATCAGGGCGGCGACGACACCGGGGACCGCGTAGGGCAGGAACACCGCGATGCGGAAGAACCCGGTGCCCCAGAGGCGGGCGCTGTCGAGGGCCAGGGCGGCGACGAGGGCCAGGCCGAGCATGATCGGCACCTGGACGACCAGGAAGATCGCGACGCGGCCGAACCCGGACCAGAACTTGGCGTCCTGGAAGAGCTGCACGTAGTTGGCGAACCAGACGAACTGGTTGCCGCCGATGAGCTGGTCGCGGAACAGGCTGAGCCAGAGCGCGTACCCGATCGGCACGATGAGCATCAGCACGAGGACGGCGACGAACGGGCCGACGAACAGCCAGCCGGTCAAGCGACCCCGCGGCTTCCCACGGCGACGCGGTGCGGGCGTGGTGCCCGTGCGTCGCGGCGCGGCCTCGGGGCTCCGCGCGGTGAGCGTGCTCATGTGACTCCTTCGTCGTGTTCCGGGCTGACGTCGACGGGACTCTCAGCGCTGGTGGTCGTGCTGCGACCGGCGCTGATGTTGACGTCAACATCGAACGGTGGCGACCATAGCATGGCAACGTCAACATGCGCTAGCGTCAGCAGGAGTGGCCGCGCACCGACGCCGGTCCACCGGCCGCGGACCGGTGCCCTGCCCCGGCTGCGCACCCGTCCCGGCCCCACATCGTTCGCATGGAAGGGGGCGCGTGACCATCTCGACGACCACCGACGCCACCGCAGTCCCCCGCCGCGCGCCGTCGCTCGCTGCCGTGGCCGACGCCGCCGGGGTCTCGATGCAGACCGTCTCCCGCGTGGCCCGCGGGTTCGACAACGTCAGCCCCGAGACCCGCACCCGTGTCCAGCAGGCGATGGCAGACCTCGGCTACCGGCCGAACCGCGCCGCCCGGGCACTGCGCTCCGGACGCTTCCGCACCATCGGCGTGATCATGTTCACGCTCGCCTCGTACGGCAACATGCGCACGCTCGAGGCGATCGCCGACGCAGCGGGGGTCGCCGACTTCACCATCACGCTGCTGCCGATGGCCTCCCGCACCGAGGAGGGCGTCCGGTCCGCCTTCTCCCGCCTGCACGAACAGGCTGTCGACGGGGTCGTCATCATCATCGAGTCACACGTCATCGACACCGCCGAGGTCGAACTGCCCGACGGCGTCCCCATGGTCGTCGTCGACTCCACCGGCACCACCGAGCACCCGGCGATCGACACCGACCAGGCCGACGGCGCCCGCCTGGCGACCCAGCACCTGCTCGACCTCGGTCACGACACCGTCTGGCACGTGGCCGGACCGGCGTCCTCGTACTCGGCGGCCCGGCGGCAGGCGGCCTGGAGCGCGACCCTCACCGCCGCCGGACGCACGGTCCCGCCGGTGCTCGGTGGCGATTGGAGCACCGAGTCCGGCTACCAGGCCGGCCTCGAGATCGCCCGCCGCCCGGAGATCACCGCGGTGTTCGCCGCCAACGACCAGACCGCGCTCGGTGTCCTCCGCGCCTGCCACGAACTCGGTCGCGCCGTGCCGTCCTCGCTCAGTGTCGTGGGCTTCGACGACTCCCCTGAGTCCGACTCGTTCTGGCCGCCGCTCACCACCGTGCACCAGTCCTTCGACGAGGTCGGGCGCCGCGCGGTCGCCACCCTGCTGACGCAGATCGAGGGCGGTGCCGCCACGGCGGCGACGGACCTCGTGCCGGTGCGGCTCGTCGTGCGCGCGAGCACGGCGGCGCCGCCGGCGCGGTAGCGGCGGGCGGCGGGCCGGCCGGCCGGCCCCGCAAGGTTCGCGCTGAGCGACAGGCCGCGCGGCGGCGGTCGCGAGCGGTGTCGCCCAGCGCGAAACGCGCCGAGGCTCGGCGGACGGGAGGCGCGGTGCCAGCCCGCCACGCGCCTCCCGGCCACGCGAGACTCGCGCTGAGCGACAGGCCGCGGGGCGGCCACCGCGAGCACTGTCGCCCAGCGCGAAACGCGCCGAGGCTCGGCCCCGGGGACAGAACGCGCCGCGCGCAGGCCGCACCGTGTCCGCCCTGCCGAGGCTCGGCAGACGGGAGGCACGGTGCCAGCCCGCCACGCGCCTCCCGGCCGCACGAGATTCGCACCGAGCGACAGGCCGCGGGGCGGCCGTCGCGAGCCGTGTCGCCCAGCGCGAACCGCGCCGAGGCGCGGCCCCGCGGACAGAACGCGCCGCACGAACGCCACAACATGTCCGCCCAGCCGAGGCTCGGCAGACGGGAGGCACGGTGCGGGCCCGCGACGCGCCTCCCGGCCACGCGAGGCTCGGCCCCGCCGACAGAACGCGCCGCGCGCAGGCCGCAACGTGCCCGCCCAGCCGAGGCTCAGCAGACGGGAGGCACGGTGCCAGCCCGCCACGCGCCTCCCGGCCGCACGAGACTCGCGCTGAGCGACAAGCCGCGGGGCAGCCAGCACGAGCCGTGTCGCCCAGCGCGAACCGCGCCGAGGCTCGGCCCGCGGCCGGCCAGCCCGCCACCACGAGAAGGACGCCGGGCCCCCGAAGGGACCCGGCGTCCTCTGCTCACTCGACGCTCGCCGCACGCAGCGTGCGCCGAGGCGACTACCCGATCGAGAGCGCCGTCCAGGAGACGGGCGGCAGCTCGATCGTGATCGTGTCACCCTCGCGGCGGACGGACTCGTTGGTCCGCAGGCCGACGCGGGAGGTGTTCGACAGGTCGTTCACGGCGTGCAGGTCATCGTCCCAGATGCCCTCCGCGTGCACGTCCCCGTCGACGTCGAGCCCGGACAGGTCGATCGTGACCGTCGTGCTCTCGGACTGGTGGCGGTTGACGAGGAACACCGCGGCGCGGCCGTCCTCGACCGTGGCGGCCGAGTCGACGACCGGCACGGTGCCGTGCTTGCCGCCGTCGATCGTGTCACCCGAGGCGACGACGTTCAGCGATGTGCCGTGTGCCAGGCGCGACGTGACCGAGAACGGGAAGAACGTGGTCTGGCGCCAGGCCTCGCCACCGGGCTCGGTCATGATCGGGCCGATCACGTTGACGAGCTGCGCGATCGACGCCGACGCGACGCGGTCCGCGTGGCGCAGGAGCGAGATGAGCAGACCGCCCAGGACGACGGCGTCGGCGACGGTGTAGACGTCCTCCAGGAGGCGCGGGGCGACCGGCCACTCGTCGAGCGTGAACGTCTTCTGCTGGGCTTCCCACTTCGTGATCGACCAGACGTTCCACTCGTCGAACGAGATGTCGATCCGCTTGTCGGAACCCTTGTGCGCCTGCACGTGGTCCGCGGCGGTCGTCACCGTCTTGATGAAGTGGTCCATGTTGGCGCCGGAGGCCAGGAACGAGGTGAGGTCCTGGTCCTCCTCGTAGTAGGCGTGCGCCGAGATGTAGTCGACGTCCTCGTAGGCGTGCTCGAGGACGGTGCGCTCCCACTCACCGAACGTCGGCATCGACGCGCCCGAGGATCCGCACGCGACGAGTTCGAGGTCGGGCTGGATCTGCCGCATGGCCTTCGCGGTCATGGCGGCGAGCTTGCCGTAGTCCTCGGCGTTCTTGTGGCCGAGCTGCCACGGGCCGTCCATCTCGTTGCCGAGGCACCACATGGTGATGCCGAAGGGCTCTTCGCGGCCGTTCGCCTTGCGCTCCTCGGAGCGGGCGGTGCCACCCGGGATGTTGGCGTACTCGAGCAGCTCGATGGCCTCGGCGGCCCCGCGCGTGCCGAGGTTCACGGCGAGCATGAGCTCCGAGCCGACGGAGTCGAGCCACTGCTGGAACTCGTGCAGGCCGACCTCGTTGGTCTCGGTCGAGTGCCACGCCAGGTCGAGCCGGCGGGGACGCTGCTCGACCGGGCCGACGCCGTCCTCCCACTTGTAGCCGGAGACGAAGTTGCCGCCGGGGTAGCGGATGGTCGTGACGCCGAGCTCCTTGACGAGTTCGATGACGTCCTTGCGGAAGCCGTGCTCGTCGGCCGACTCGTGGGCGGGTTCGTGGATGCCGTCGTAGACGTGGCGGCCGAGGTGCTCGACGAAACCGCCGAACAGTCGGCGCCGCACCGGGCCCACCGTGAACGCGGAGTCGAGGACGAGGTGTGTGCGGGGCATGGATCTCCTTCGATCAGGCTGTGCGTCGAGCACGAGTGTTCCGCAGGGTCACGGAAGTGAGCGCTCACCTGCAGGAAACGCTATCGGGTGTCGACACGGGACGGAAGGGCTGGTGCGCACGTCGGCGCGGCGCTAATGTGAGCGCTCACGGGGCACCGACGCCCCGCGATCGGGACGTCGTTCCTCCCCGGATGACCGTCCCGCTTCGGCCCGTCCCGATGGAGTGATGCCATGCCGAACCGATCCGTCCCACCCCTCCGCGGGTCCACCTTCACCCGGAGGAGCCTGCTCGCCGCCGGAGCCGCGGCCGCCACGGTCCTGCCACTCGCCGCCTGCTCCAGCCCGCTCTCCGCCGGGCTCGCCGGCAGTGCCCTCAACCCCGAGACGCTCGTCTTCTGGAACCTCTTCGGCGGCGGCGACGGTGTCCGCATGCAGACGATGGAGGACGGCTACGCCAAGCAGCACGGCGGCTCGTCGTCCCTGCAGGCGACGACCTTCGCCTGGGGCAACCCGTACTACTCCAAGCTGACACTGGCGACCGTCGGGAACAAGCCGCCGGACGTCGCGATCGCCCACCTGACCCGGGCGAAGCCGCTCTGGGACGGCGACCTGCTCGACCCGATCACGGCGGACGACCTGGCGAGCGTCGGACTGAAGGCCAGCGACTTCAACCAGAAGGCCTGGGCCGCGCAGAAGACCGACGGCGCCAACATCGCGATCCCGCTCGACACCCACCCGTTCGTGCTGTTCTACAACGTGGACGTGTGCAAGAAGGCGGGGCTGCTCGACAGCAACGACGAGCTCAAGAACCTGGACGGCATGGACGCGTTCGAGAGCGCCCTGGCCGCCGTGTCCAAGGTCACCGGCGGGACCGCACTCAACGTCGCGAACGTCGTGCCCGAGACCGCGACCCCGTGGCGCTTCTTCTGGACGATGTACAACCAGATCAACGGCGCGACGCCGTTCATCAGCGACGGCGGCGCGAAGCTCACCGTCAACGAGGACGCCTACAACGAGGTCACCAACCGCACCCAGAAGTGGGTGAAGCAGGGCTGGATGAACAAGGCCTTGGACTACGCCACCGCGCAGTCGCTGATGTTCGACGGCAAGGCCGGCTTCTTCATGCAGGGCGAGTGGGAGATCAGCACCGCCCAGTCGATCAAGGGGCTGAAGTTCGGCATGGCGCCGATCCCGACGCTGTACGACAAGCCCGCCACCCAGGCCGACTCGCACACCTTCATCCTGCCGAAGAAGGACCGCACGCCGGAGCAGAAGAAGGCGGCGATGCTCTTCATCAAGCAGATGCTCGAGCAGAGCCTGACCTGGGCCGAGGGCGGGCACGTCCCGGCCTACATGCCGACGTTCGACAGCACGAAGTACAAGGAGCTCAAGCCGCAGTCGAACTACGCCGCCGCCGCCGAGACCGCGGTCTTCGACGACGCCGCCTGGTACGGCGGATCGGGTTCGACCTTCGAGGGCACCGTCGGCGCGCAGCTCGCCCTCGTACAGCAGGGCAGCTCGAGTCCCGCGCAGGCACTCAGCGCGATCAAGAGCCAGCTGGCGACCTACCTCAACACCCCGAGCCCGTTGTGAACGGGCACACGACCGGGCACGCGACCACCGTGAACACCGCGCGAAAGGCACGATGACGTGACCACAGCACCTGTCCTCGACCGCCCCACGGACGCGGCCACCGCGCCCCGACGACTCCGCACCTACAAGAGCAGCCTCACCCGCGGCCAGGGCCGCAGCGGGTGGCTGTTCCTCGCCCCCTTCGGCCTGTTCTACGTGGCCTTCCTGCTCGGCCCGACGGTCTGGATGATCGTCACGAGCTTCTTCAACACCTCGACCGTCCGCACCGGCCTCGGCAGCTTCGCCGGGTTCGCGAACTACGCCGAGATGCTCGGGCGCTCCGACTTCTGGTCGTCGCTCTGGCACACCCTGCAGTTCACGCTGTACACGACCCCGCCGCTGGTGGTCCTGGCGTTCGTGTTCGCCGTGCTGACGAACCGCATGAACAAGGGCCAGTGGTTCTTCCGCCTGGCGTTCTTCCTGCCGTTCATCCTGCCGTCGGCGACGATCTCGCTGATCTGGGTCTTCATCTTCACGCCGGCCACCGGCCTGTTCGCCACGATCCAGTCGGCGATCGGCCTGACCCCCGGCTCCGGCATGCTGTCCAGCCCGAACACGGCGATGATCGGTGTCGCCATCGCCACCGTCTGGTGGACGCTCGGCTTCAACTTCGTGCTGTACCTGGCCGGCCTGCAGGAGATCCCCCGCGAGCTGTACGAAGCAGCCGCCGTCGACGGGGCCTCGAACTGGCAGCAGATCAAGTCGATCACCCTGCCGCTGCTCGGCCGCACCACGACGCTCGTCATCCTGCTGCAGATCATCGCCAGCCTGAAGATCTTCGACCAGGTGTACCTGATGACGAACGGCGGCCCGGGCATCTCCACCCAGGTCTCGCTGCAGCTCATCACCGGCGTCGGCTTCACCGACAACCGACTCGGCGCCGCCTCGGCCGCGTCCGTCCTGCTGTTCATCGTGATCGTCGCCATCGCGATCATCCGGCAGCTCGTCGAGCGCGCTGTCGCCAAGCGTGAGATCGGAGCCTGATCATGACCGCCACCGAGAGCATCACCACCGGCCGCACCAAGCTCCGCACCGGCGTCTCGTCGGCCGCTCCCACGAGTGCCGCGAAGATCGGCGTCAGCGGCCGCGGCTTCACGATCGCGTCGGCCGTCGTCCTGACGGTGTTCGCGATCATCTGGCTCATCCCGAGCCTGTTCGCGCTGAAGACCTCGCTGTCCGACAACGGCGTGGCCGCACTCGGCGCGAAGTCGATCCTGTCGAACTGGAACCCGACGCTGCACTCCTACGCGTCGCTGTTCCAGTCCGGCGACATCTGGAACTGGTACCTGGCCAGCGGTGTCACGAGCGTCGTCACCGCGGTGCTCACCGTGATCTTCGCGTCGATGGCGGCCTTCGCGCTGTCGCGGCTGGTGTTCCGTGGCCGGAACATCGCGTTCCTGCTCATCATCCTGGGCATCATGATCCCGACGCAGGTCCTGATCATCCCGATCTTCCAGGAGCTCAACGCGGTCAACCTGCTCAACACCTACTGGTCGGTGATCTTCCCGCAGGTGCCGGCCGTGATCGCGGTCTTCATCTTCAAGCAGTTCTTCGACGGCATCCCGAAGGAGCTGGAAGAGGCCGCGCGCATCGACGGCGCCGGCATCTGGAAGATCTACTGGTCGGTCATCCTGCCGCTGTCGCGTCCGGTGATCGCCGCGGTGACGATCCTGACGTTCGTCGGGGTCTGGAACAACCTGCTGCTGCCGCTGTTCGTGCTGTCGAACCCGGACCTCATGACGATCCCGGTCGGGCTCGCCACGGTCCAGGGCAGCTTCGGTCAGCGCTACGCGGACATCCAGGCGGGTGCGATCCTGGCGGCGCTGCCGCTGATCATCCTGTACCTGATCTTCCAGCGGCAGATCGTCGAGGGTGTCACCGGCTCCGGCCTGAAGGGCTGACGCCCGGTCCGGACGTCACGTCCGGACCACACGACGGACGGGAGGCTCCCCACCAGCTGGTGGGGAGC